>JAEETC010000104.1 GCA_016286585.1 Prevotella sp.
CGCTTGTCCTTATACTGCTCGTCGTTGTAGAGGTCACCCACCATCACCTGGAGGTTACCCTTGAAGAGTCCCGTACCAAAGCCGATGAGCAACAGGGCAGCGAGCATCACCACCAGAGCCGTAGAATCACCGCCAAGGGGTACCGAAAGCAACAGATAGCCGGCGAACATGATGATGATGCCCGTGGTGACCATCTTGCCAAAGCCGAACTTATCGGCCATGATACCGCCGATGAGCGGGAAGAAATACACTAACATGAGGAACGCGCTGTAGATCGTACCGGCCATAGCAGGCGACAATCCATAGTTAGCTCTCAAAAACAAGGCGAATACAGCCAGCATCGTATAGTAGCCGAAACGTTCGCCGGTGTTGGCCAATGCCAACGCAAATAAACCTTTTGGTTGTCCTTCAAACATAGTTGTTGTTATTTAATTTTTGAATTCTTGGTTCTGATGATATCAAACAGATAGGTGCCCTTCACGACGATCGTCCCGAAGTTCGAGCGGCCGAAGTAGTCACGCTTCGTGTTACCGAAGAGATTGCCCAGACCGTAATAGTAGCGTCCCTCCACTATGAAGTGTCCCAAGTGTCGGTTGCTGAACTCCAGACCTCCACCGGCAGAGATGCCATAGTCCGTCTTGTACTTCACCGCCATGGTGTCCTGTGCCACGACATGCGAGGCCCTTTTGCCTCCGTATTGGTATTCCGGACCATAAGAACCGTTCTCAATCTTCGGGTTGAAGGCCGGATTGCGGACATCGAAGTTACTTTCTATCTTATCGTTCAGATAGAAGCTCACCTGTGGACCCAACTGTATAAAGAACTGGAAGCCATTGCGCTCCCTGCCCCATCCGAGTCTGGCCAACAATGGCACTTGCAGATAGTTGATCTTTCTGGCATAGCTGAGTGTCTGCGACTCGTCGGTATGCAACGGCACGGGTTGGTCGTTCATATCAAGGATATCTTCTTTCCATCCCATCTGTGTATAGTTCACCTCAGCCACCACGGCACAGATGCTCTTGAAGTACTTCTCGCAGGTATAGCGTGCCGTCAGTCCGAAGGTGGGACCATTGAGCATAGACTGCGGCACTATAGGCATGAAAGAGACATTGCTCATAGCCATACCACCGTTAAATCCAAGGGCGAAATCCGTCCTGTACTCCCCCACTTGTGCGAAAGAACATAAAGGTAAAACGGTGAAAAGGTGAAAGAGTAAAACCCTCACCACACACCTGTGTACCTTAAGATTCTTGATTCTCATGCTCACTTCTCACCTTTTCACTTCTTCACCTTTTCATCTTTTAGAACTTGAACGTCTCCATCAGATGGTCGGGCTTATAATGGATGAACAGCAGCGTCTTGTTGCGAAGCCCGCCGTTGCCATAGCGTTCGAACTTCAGCGGTGTCTGTATAAACGGATAGCCGAACATCCCCTCTGCACCATTGAAGGTCTTCCCATACTTATGCAGTCCCTTCAGGAAGAAGTAGGCATGGTCGAAGCCTGTGATGGCGAAACGCGGCAACAAGTTCTGCATGTCGCTGGAGAAGTTCTGACGGTACTTCTGCTGGAATTGCTGAGTGGCCGGCGACAGCGGGTTATAATAGAATACCGAAGGTATGTAGGTATTGTATTTGTAATAGTTCTCCAGATACCTGTGGGTATAGAGCAGCCAGTCTGAATAGCCGAACATGGTGATATCGAGTTCGGGGTTGTTGGCCTTCAGACCGTTGATCTTCGAAAAGGCGACGCCTAACTCCTGCGAACGACCGGTATTGAGCACCACTACGTTGGGCTTTGTACGACTGAAAGCATTGGAGAAATACTCCTCACTTGACTTCAGGTTCGTGACGACGCACTCCATCCCCCGCGACTCCATCTGTCTGCGCAGAGCAAAGGTGAAGACTCCCTTCTTACTGGTAGAGTCGTTACAGTCGATGACGACCGTATGACAGTCCTTGAAACGCTCCAGATAATGACTGATCGTTGCCTCGCTCACCTCGTTCTGCGATTGATACACTTGGAAGATGTTACGATTGGTGGTCAGTTGTGGGGCATTGATAGAGAAGGGGATCACCAGACGGATGTCGTGCTTGGCGACGAAATCAGACAAGGCATCCATCTGCTTGGAGTAGAGCGGCCCGATAATCAGGTCACACTTCGCAGCAGCAGGATCTTCTAATACCTTATATATATTACTATCCTCAGCTGTGTTCCATGCATGCACATCGATGGATACGCCCTGCTTCTTCAGACTGTCGCAGGCCATCAGCACACCACGGTAGTATTCCATCATACGACGTCCGTCGCCATTGATGTCATGCAACGGGAGCATCACTCCCAGACAGATCTCCCGATTTCGTACATCGTTAGCCTTAGCAGCTTCCTCCGCAACCTTCTTGGCCTTGGCGGCACGCTCAGCCTCTTGTTTCTCAATCACCGACTTTGGGTAGGGAATGTTCAGAACGGCTCCTTTCTTCAGCTCATAGCCCTGCTGCTTCATCTCCGGATTCGCATTGATCAGTTCCTCGATGGTGAGACCATAGGCTCGTGAGATGCCGAACACCGTCTCTTTCTTCTTGACCTGATGCTGTTCACGGATATTGGCAGGCTGCTGAGCCGACACGATGGAAGTGCCCAAAGTCAGCACCATCAACAGCAGGAAGTATCTTAAAGTTCGTTTCATAAAACGCTAAAATTATCAATTTCGCCCACAAAAGTACAAAATAATTGTGAATAATGCACCCCGTTTACCGCTTTTTCTTTAAAAAAGAATATCGAATTATGAATTATTTAGTAACTTTGCACATTCAAGACAGAAAAAACAATGAGAATCAAGCAACTGCTCCCCGCACTTTTCATGGCGCTACTGACACCATCAGTAGCTCAGGCACAGAAACCCGATCCCTCCCTGTCGCCGACGGCTACCTATATCAACGATGAAGGCGTTGAGACTGTTACCGACAGCGATGTCAACGGCCAAGCCCCGCTGACTGTCACCTTTCGTGCCAACCCCTCCAACATGGAAGAATTCAATCCCTCTTTCGAGTGGCACTTCCAACTGGCAGGCGAAGAGAAAGCATTTATGGTGCGCTATGAACAGGATACGGAATACACCTTCACCACCTCTGGCACGACCAATGTGACCCTTCTGGTGAAGTCTGAAGGCGAGGTGATTGACTCCACCGTCATCAAAGTCACCGTCAGCGAGAGCAAGCTGGTCTTCCCTAACGCCTTCTCGCCCAATGGCGACGAATACAATCAGATATACAAGGCCAAGGAATATCAGAGCATTATTGATTTCCACGCCTATATCTTCAACCGTTGGGGTCAGAAGCTCTTCGAATGGACTGATCCAGCCCAAGGCTGGGACGGTACATATCATGGGCACGACGTCAAAGAGGGTGTCTACTTTGTACTGGTCAAGGCACGTGGTGCTGACGGCAGGGAGTACAACATACGGAAAGACGTGAACCTTCTGCGGAACTATAACGATACAACCACCACCAACGAGAAGTAACCAGTCCACAGTGACATGAAAGAAGAAACCAGCATCAATGTCTATGGCGCTCGGGTACACAACCTGAAGAACATCGACGTACACATACCCCACCACTCCCTGACTGTCATCACGGGTCTCAGTGGCTCCGGCAAGTCTTCACTGGCCTTCGACACCATCTTTGCCGAGGGTCAGCGCCGCTATATCGAGACCTTCTCAGCCTATGCCCGCAACTTCCTCGGCGGAATGGAGCGTCCTGACGTTGACAAGATCACAGGTCTCTCGCCCGTCATCAGCATCGAGCAGAAGACCACCAACAAGAATCCCCGATCCACTGTCGGTACAACGACGGAGGTCTACGACTACATGCGACTTCTCTTTGCCAGAGCCGGTAAAGCCTACAGCTATGCCACGGGCGAGGAGATGGTGAAATACACGGAGGAACGAGTACTCGAGATGATCCTCCACGACTATGCCGACCATCGGATTTTCATCCTTGCCCCTTTGGTGCACAGTCGTAAGGGTCATTATCGGGAGTTGTTTGAGGCGATGCGCCGCAAAGGCTATCTGAACATTCGTGTCGACGGACAGATGATGGAGATAACTCGTGGCATGAAGGTGGATCGCTATAAGAACCACGATATCGAGGTGGTCATCGATAAGCTGCAGGTGTCTGTGAAAGACGAAGAACGCCTTAAGAAGTCGGTCGCCATCGCCATGAAACAGGGCGACGGTCTCATTATGATCCTCGACAAGGAGACGGACAGCATCAAGCATTTCTCCAAAAGACTGATGTGTCCGACAACCGGCATAAGTTACTCAGACCCAGCACCTAATAACTTTTCGTTCAATTCTCCCCAAGGGGCATGCCCCCACTGCAAAGGTTTAGGTGTCATCAACGAGATCGACCTGTCGAAGGTCATACCTGACCGCAGTTTGAGCATCCACGAGGGAGGTATCGTACCCCTCGGCAAGTACAAAAACCAGATGATCTTCTGGCAGGTGGAGGCCATACTCAAAAAGTACGATTATACTCTGAAGACCCCCATCGCCGAACTCCCCGAGGATGCCATCCGCGAGATTCTCTACGGATCACTCGAGAACGTACGCATCGACAAGGAACTCGTCCACACCTCCAGCGACTACTTCGTTGCCTTCGACGGTATCATCAAATACCTGCGCAGCGTGATGGACCATGACGACTCTGCTGCCGGACAGCGCTGGGCAGACCAGTTCCTCGCTGAATGCGAGTGTCCTGAGTGCCACGGCCAACGACTGAACCGTGAAGCCCTCTCCTATCGCATCTGGGACAAGAACATCGCTGAACTCTCTGCCATGGACATCAGTGAGTTGCGCGAATGGCTCGATGAGGTGGAGAATCATCTGGAACCCCAGCAACAGAAGATCGCAGAGGAGATTCTCAAGGAGATCCGCACACGTCTTGACTTCTTGCTCGATGTAGGTCTCGACTACCTCTCACTCCATCGCCAGTCAGCCTCGCTCTCCGGCGGTGAGAGCCAGCGCATCCGTCTTGCCACGCAGATTGGCTCACAGCTTGTCAACGTGCTCTACATCCTCGACGAGCCCTCCATCGGCCTTCATCAGCGCGATAACCAGCGGCTGATCCGTTCGCTGAAGGAGTTGCGCGACCTGGGCAATACGGTCATCGTCGTTGAACACGATGAGGATATGATGCGTAGTGCCGATTGGATCATCGACATCGGTCCCCGTGCCGGCCGCAAGGGTGGCGAAGTGGTATTCCAGGGCACCCCTGAAGAACTCCTCAAAAGCGATACACTGACGGCACAGTACTTGAAAGGGGAGTTGACAGTTGACTGTTTACAGTTGACAGATGATGACTCTTCTGCAGATAATTCCACAGGGCTTGCCAGCAAATCACCTGTAAACAGTAAACTGTTAACTGTAAACAATAAACCAAGCTCCAACCAGAGCTTGGTGTTAAAAGGCTGTACAGGCAACAACCTCAAGCACGTCGACGTCGAGTTCCCGCTGGGAAAGCTCATCCTCGTCACAGGTGTCAGCGGTTCCGGAAAGTCCACGCTCATCAACGAGACCCTCCAGCCCATCCTTTCACAGCACTTCTACCGCTCATTGAAGCGCCCGATGCCATACGCAAGCATCGAGGGACTGGAATATATAGACAAGGTGGTCAATGTCGACCAGTCGCCTATCGGTCGCACGCCACGCTCCAATCCTGCCACCTATACGGGTGTGTTCTCTGACATCCGCAACCTTTTCGTCAACCTTCCCGAGGCAAAGATCCGCGGCTACAAGCCCGGACGCTTCTCGTTCAACGTGAAGGGCGGACGCTGCGAGACCTGCGGGGGCAACGGCTACAAGACCATCGAGATGAACTTCCTGCCCGACATCCAGGTGCCCTGCGAAGAATGTCAGGGCCGTCGTTACAATCGCGAGACCCTTGAAGTGCGCTACAAGGGCAAGTCCATTGCCGACATCCTCGACATGACCATCAACCAGGCCGTCGAGTTCTTCGAGAACGTGCCTGATATCCTGCATAAGATCAAGACCATTCAGGACGTGGGTCTGGGCTATATCAAAGTCGGCCAGCCCTCCACCACCCTCTCCGGCGGCGAGAGCCAGCGCATCAAGCTCGCCACCGAACTGTCCAAGCGCGACACTGGCAAGACCGTCTACATCCTCGACGAGCCCACCACCGGCCTCCATTTCGAGGATATCCGCATCCTCATGCAGGTGCTCCGGCGCCTTGTCGACCGAGGTAATACCGTTATCATCATCGAACACAACCTCGACGTCATCCGTCAGGCAGACTGGATCATCGACATGGGTCCCGAGGGTGGCCGCAGAGGCGGTGAAATTCTTACTGTCGGCACACCTGAGCAAGTTACCAAGTCGAAGAAAGGCTACACCCCACAGTTCCTCAAAAACCATCAATCATGAAAAGGAGAAGACTGCTGCCAAAGAGCTTATTATTACTACTATTATTGCTGGGCCCTGTCAGCGGCAAGGCACAGACCAACACCAAAGATACGACGACCGTAAGGATTGGTTATGCCAAAGGTGTGATGAACACCATGGCAGGTGCCATCGACCAAGTGACGGAGGCGCGCATGAACAAAGGTCTGATCACCTCGTCGCTCGATGCCCTGAGCGGTCAGGCGGCAGGTGTGCAGGTGACCAGTGACGGCAATCAGGAGGCGATGGTCTCGGCAGTACGGGTACGTGGTACAACATCGCTGACCGGCAACAACGACCCGTTGGTGATCATCGACGGTGTGACGGCCGACATCGACATCCTATCGACCATCTACCCTGCCGACATCGAGAGTTTCACCATCCTGAAGGATGCCTCAGAGACGGCCCAGTACGGCAGCCGTGGTGCAGCGGGTGTCATCGAGGTGACCACAAAGAAGGGCAAGAACCAGAAGTTCCATATCTCCTACGACGGCAGCGTGGGCTTCGAGAAGGTGTTCAAGCGCACGGAGATGATGAATGCCGACGAGTACCGCCGTGCATGCCAGCGCTACGGACGACCGTATATCGACATGGGCTACGACACGGACTTCCGCAAGGCCATCGAGCGCTCGGGATTCGTACAGAACCACCACGTCGCCTTCGGTGGCGGTACGGAGACGGCCAACTACCGTGCGTCGGTGGGCATGATGGAACACAAGACGGTCATCAAGACCCAACAAAGCAAGAGTTATATTGCCAAGCTCGACATCACGCAGATAGCCTTCGACAACCACCTGACAGTAGACCTCGGCATGGTGGGATCGTTACAGCGCATCTCATTCCCGCCCTTCAAGCAGAAGCTGCTCTATTCGGCCGCCACCTTCAATCCCACCTACCCTGAGACGAAGAACAGCGCCGGGGAATACGATCAGGTGACGGAAGCCCTCTGGATCAACAACCCCCTGTCGCTGTTGGATATGACACAAGACGAGGATAACGGACACTTCAATGTCCATCTGAAGGGAAAGGTCACCCTCACCAAGGACCTGACGCTGCGCGTCTTCGGCTCCTACTCCTTCAGCAACATCGACGATGCCCACTACTACCCCACCACCGTATGGAGCAAGGGGCAGGCCTACCGACAGCACGAGAAGAGCGAAGACATGCTGGGCAACATCTCGCTCACCTACATCCTCAACACCAGCCATTCCACCTTGAACGTGATGGCACTGGCAGAGGCAGAGAGCACGAAGAAGAAAGGATTCTACGTCACCTCGACAGGATTCAACACCGATGCCTTCGGCTACGACAAGCTCTCAGCCGGCGTGGCACGGCCTTGGGACGGCACCGACTCCTACTACACCGACTCACACATGGAGTCGTTCCTGATGCGTGCCCAGTACACCCTGTTCGACAGATACACCCTGACGGCGAATGCCCGCGGCGACGCCTCATCGAAGTTCGGCGAGAACCACCGCTGGGGCTTCTTCCCCTCAGTCAGTGGCGCATGGGTCATCAGCAAGGAGTCGTGGATGAAGAAACTGACATTCATCAACAACGCCAAGCTGCGCGTGGGTTACGGTCTGTCGGGAAACCAGGCAGGCATCGACTCCTACAACTCCTTGCAGCTCATACAGCCCAACGGCGTCGTACCTGTGAATGACACGCCCGCCGTGACCCTCGGCATCGTGCGTAATGCCAACCCTGACCTGAAATGGGAGATCAAGCGCACATTCAACATCGGTCTCGACCTCGCGTTCTGGAACAACCGCATCGCCATCACCGTTGATAACTACCGCTCGAAGACCACCGACATGCTCTACGTCTACGACGTGCCCGTGCCACCATACACCTACGACAAGCTGCTGGCCAACCTGGGTTCGATGGAGAGCTTCGGACTGGAGATCGGCTTCGGCATCACGCCCCTGCGCACCAACGACATGGAACTCGCCATCAACATGAACTGGACATTTGAGCGCAACAAGCTCCTCTCGCTCGACGGCTATTACAACGGCCAGTACCTGTCGGCCCCCAGCATGAAGGGTCTCTCCGCACTCTGGGGCGCAGGCTTCCATGGCTCCAGCGACGTCTGCTATCAGATTGTCGGAGAACAGATCGGCGTGTTCTACCTGCCCCATTGTAATGGACTCTTTGTCGATGAGGACGGCAGCAAATGGTACGACATCGACGACGAGAAACACATCTGCGGCCAGGCCACGCCCAAGGCCATGATGGGATCGAACATCGCCTTCCGCTACAAGCAGTGGGACATGACCATGCAGATCAACGGTGCCTTCGGACACAAGATCTTCAACGGCAACGCGCTCACCTACAACAATGTGCTGTCGCTGTCGAACTACAACGTGGCCAAGGGAGCCGACACGGAGGACATCCAGGACCAGACCATCAGCGACTACTGGCTGGAATCTGGCGACTATGTGAACATCGACTACATCAACATAGGTTGGAACGTGCCCATACGTTCGAAGTACATCCAGGCGCTCAGGCTCTCCGCCTCCGTCAACAACCTCGCCACCATCACCGGCTACAGCGGACTGACGCCGAAGATCAACTCCAGTGTCATCAATGGCACGATCGGTGTCGACGACAAGAACGTCTATCCGGTCTATCGCTCCTTTACCATGGGGCTGAGCGTCAAATTTTAGTTGACAGTTGATAGTTGACAGTTGATAGTTTATAGTTTAAAGTTTATAGATGATTACCAGAATATCCAGAAAGCCTCTGATTGCATTATGCATTATGCATTATGCATTATTAATTAGCGTAGCGCTCACATCCTGCAACCTCGATGAGCACCCACGAGACCAGATCGCAGAGGAAGAAGCCTTCAGCAATGCAGATGCCCTCTTCCGCAACACCGTCGCCACCTTATATAATTATATAGGCGGAAATGATGACGGACAGGGCCTTCAGGGCACCTGCCGGGGCATCTACGACCTGCAGACATTCGGCTCCGACGAAGCCATGATACCCACCCGCGGCAACGACTGGTACGACGGCGAGATATGGCAGGACATGTACCGCCACTCCTGGACGCCAGGACACCCCATGATGAAGGAGTCCTGGCTCTACCTCTATAAGGTCATCACCCTCTGCAACCGCTCCATCGAACAGCTCGATGCCCACAGCCGTTTGCTCAATCTAGCCGACCTGACATCCTACAAGGCAGAGGTGCGCAGCATCAGGGCCATCTGCTACTGGTATCTGCTCGACCTCTTCGCACGCGTGCCCATCATCACTTCCACCGACAAATCCATCAACCAGATACAACAGGCAGAACGCAGCCAGGTGTTCGACTTCGTCGTGAGTGAACTGATGGAGTCCTGGCCCCACCTCTCTTCTGAAATCAGCGTACACCGCGGAGACTTTTATGCACGTGTCACCCAGTCCGTGGCCATTTTCGTACTCGCCAAGCTGATGCTCAACGCCGAGGTCTATGCCGATGACGACTGGACAGACGCCGGCCGGCCTGACGGCAGCAAGATGCAGTTCGACATCGACGGACAGGTGATGAATGCCTGGGAGGCAACCATCTACTACTGCGACATCCTGGATGAAGAATTCAGATTCAGACTGGCTGATACGTACCGCGACAACTTCGCCGTACACAACGACAACTCACCAGAGAACATCTGGATCATCCCCATGGACAAGGACCTCTATTACAACGAGATGCAGTATATGTACCGTTCCTGGCACTATCGCCACGCTGCCGCCTACGGATTCTCCGGCGAAAACGGCACCTGCGCCACGCTGAAAGCACTCCAGGTATTCGACTACGGTACAGATCAGCAGGACGCACGCTTCTACGACAACTACTGGGCTGATGAGGTCTACGACTACGATGGCGACCTCGTGTTAGACCGTGCAGGAAATCCGCTCCGCTATTATCCCTGGGAAGTGAAGCTCTACCTCGGCGGTAGTCCATACGTCGAGTCGGCAGGTGCCCGCATGAAGAAATACGAGGTGGACAAGAACGGCACGAAGGACGGCAAGCTGATAGACAACGACATCGTGCTTTTCCGCTTTGCCGATGCGCTGCTGATGCGGGCAGAGGCCAAGTTGCGCAATGGTATGGATGGACAGGCAGACTTCGATGCCGTCCGCCTTCGCGCTGGGATGTCTGAGAGGGAGATCAGCCTGAACACCCTGCTCGACGAGCGCCTGCTCGAACTCTGCTGGGAGGGTTGGCGGCGTCAGGACCTGATACGCTTCGGACAATATGAGAGTCTCTTCGAAGGCGATATGTATGATGAAAAAGTGAACGAGAGAGACCATCACACCACCGTCTTCCCCATCCCCGGTGACATCATCACCCTGAATCCGAACCTCACGCAAAACAAAGGATACTAAT
>JAEETC010000105.1 GCA_016286585.1 Prevotella sp.
TTTGACCGTCTGTTCAACCAGGTAGGATACAGTGATGATCAGGCTCAGGGTAGTGTCAGAGACTTTTTCTATCGCAGTTCGTATGAGCAGCTCGTGCTGTCCTGTGACGTTTATGGCCCCTATCAGTCTGCCTATAGGATGAGCCACTATGGTCAGAACCAAGGCTTAAATGGTGACGATAAGAATCCGACGGACTTATTTGAAGAGGCCATCAAAAAAGTGGCAGATGAGACGGACTTACGGGCATACGACGGCGATAACGATGGTTTCATCGACAATGTCCACATCATTTATGCAGGCTATGGAGAGGAGGCAGGTGGTCCTACCAATGCCATCTGGGCGCACGAGGCCACTTTCTATGAACCCTATGAGATTCAAGGATTGAAGATCGACCGTTACTCTTGCGCTTCAGAATTGCGTGAGAATAAAGGTGACGGTATCTCCCGTATCGGCCCCCATTGCCATGAGATTGGTCATGCCCTTGGGGCGATGGACTTTTATGACACGAACTATTCTGACGGTGGATCGTATGAAGGTACGGGGTTGTGGGATATTATGGCTTCTGGAAGTTGGAACAATGACGGTATCACACCAGCCGATCTGAATCCCTACGTCAAGTGGATTAATTATGGTTGGATAGAGCCTCGTCCCTTGCCAGAGGGAGAAGTTGTCATACCGCCCTCTGACACTGGTCGCGACAATTATTTTGTCATCAGTAAAGGAAAAGAGTATTATCTGCTGGAGAACAGAAATCCACAACAGTTTGCAGACGGGTTGCCAGGGAAAGGACTGCTGGTCTTTCATGTGCATGCCGACTTGGAGTCTGCAGAGAATGAGATCAATGCCTCTTATCCGCAGATGTGTTATGTGGTTTGCGCTTCAGCCAAGAAGGATATTCCAGGCAAATCGGTCAAAGACTATGGTGATATCAATTCCGACGCGTGTCCTTTTCCGGGAAGGGCAAATAACACGGAGTTCAGTGCGACTTCCACACCCAGGGCCTTCTGGTGGGATGGTTCAGACTGTAGCATATCCCTCTACGATATCCAGTTGTCTTCCGATGGCCATATCTGTCTTCAGAATGCATCCCATGAATCTGGACCAGATATCATCATAGGATCAGAGTTGTACTATGACGGTTTTGAGTCCCAAAAGGATTACGAGTTCCTTTCCGCCACACAATCATCCTGGAAAAGGGTGAAATATGCGGGATTACTGGATGAGATCGCGGGAAGACCAGCGCCTTATGCTGGAGAATATACCTTTCAGCTGTCCGCCAGAAATTTCATCGGCAAATCTGTTTCAGCCTTTTCTTTCAGCTGTCCTATATCCGCAGAAGCCACAGAGATTCATTTGTCTGGATACTTTAATTCCAAGGGGATTCACAAGCAACAAGCCAATCACCTTCGGGTAGGGTGGCATCCCAAGGGTAGTGACGATTGGAATTACTATGACTATGAAGTGGCTGTCGATGATGTCTGGACACCATTCTCATTGAAAATGTCACCTTCATCCGAAATAGAATTCTCTTTGGAAGGCACGGCACAGCCAGGCAGTATCCTCGCGTTGGATGATTTGAAAGTAGAGCAGAACATCGCAACAGGTATAAGAGCGCCCGAATACGATGGTGTCATAGACATCACAGCTATTTATAGTCTTTCCGGACAGAAAAGGAGTCAATTAGAGAAGGGCATTAATATCATCAAGCAAAGTGACGGGTGCGTCAAGAAAGTCTTGTGTAAATAAGAGGAATGAATAAACCAATTTTGATACACTCTTGTCCTGAGCTGATCGAGGTGATTCAGCAGATGGGTTTCCTGCCGTTGCTCGACAGCGGCATACGGGGCTATTCGGCAGAGGAGATGGCCGATGAAGACTGTCGTTATGTCGTGTTTTCCGATGGCGGTTGGGACTGGCCGCTCTGGAAGTGGAAGGGTCCCGTCGTGACCGATGGTAACTGTGTCTATGGCAAGTTCTTCGCTGGTAAGGCAGGTTTCGTCAGTCGTGAGTGGTGGCCCGATCTCTGTAATTATCGTCGCAGCCGTTATCCGGTGCCACAGGAAGGCTCCATCGAGGAGGCTATTCTGCTGACGCTACAAGAGCATGAGAGCCTCATTACCCGTGAACTGCGTGCGGCCTGCGGCTTTACGGGCCCCAAGATGCGCAGCCGCTTCGACAGCTACATCACCCGTCTGCAGATGGCCTGTCGTATCATCACCGAAGACTTTGTCTATCCCCGCGACAAACACAATCGCGAATACGGTTGGGGCTGGTCGCTGCTCACCACACCAGAGCGTCTCCTTGGTCGCGAAGCCTGCCACTGTCCCCGTACCCCAGAGGAATCCTTCGACCGCCTCTTCGCCCACTTCAAGGCCCTCCTGCCCACCGCCACAGAGCAGCAGATACGAAAACTGATTTAGTATTGTGTTTTCAGGGGCGTTTCTTCTTATAGACGCTCAGTTCCACCTTGTACATACCCACGACATCTGCGGTCTCGATGTTCGCAGAGCTCACCTCTTTCACCTTGACCGGCGGCTCAACGCTCACCCATTTGAAGATGGAAACAGGCTTCTTACGGTTCGACATGCCGCCATAGATCTTGTCCTTGGTGAGCGGGATGCCTGCACCCAGAACGTCCTTCACCATGTTGTTGTAGAATTGATCGGCTTCGCTTTTCGTGTTGAAGAAGAAGTCATACCACGTCCTGTTGTCGTACCAGTCGTAGAAGCAGATGCCGATGGTGACCCCGCGATAGGCGAAATCAAAGGCCCCGCTGGCATGCAGGCCAGGATAGATGTTGTTGATGCTCTCGCAGGCGCCGAAGGTATCCGTAACCACCTGATAGGCCACTTCTTTTGTAGACATGTTGGTGGTGATACACGAGAAGGGGAAATAGAGCAGGTCGTTGATGGTGCGCTCCCTGTATTCGATAGGTGTAGGCTCAGATGGTGCTTTCAGCCTGCCCACGCGACTCTGTGCGATTGACGTCGCCGGCGCCAAAAGCAGTAAACACAGAGCCAGTTTTGGAAATATTCTTTTCATCGATGTATTTTTTTTCGCTACAAAGGTAGTGCAAAATTTCGAGTAAGCGAAGAGAAAACAAATATATTTGTATTCTTGAGCGTATTTTTATGCGGAGAAAGGTGCCTGGTTTCTCTGAGAAAGGTGGCTGGTTTCTCGGAGAAAGGTCTAACCTTTCTGCCAGAAAGGTGCCACCTTTCTCGGACTCAACGGCATGGTCAATCCAGACAATACAAGGCTCTTTAACTGAGATGATAAGTTAAAAATGTTAAAAAATACAACAATAGTACGGAAATCACCCCCAAAAAGAACAGCATGTTTTTCTGAGATTTGTATCTTTGCAACTGTGTTGCCGAAGCTCCGTCTGACGTTTCCCCTCATACCATAGTCCCCCTATAAAAGGGGACTTGTATAGAGGGGATAGACGTCAGTAAGGTCCGCCGCTCAGTTTCGATGGACAATGAAGCGTTATAGTACAACCTATTTCGCTATGATGCAGAAATCCTTATGGCAGGTGATGACGTTTTCTTCATTAAGGATAAACTTGAACTCTGTATAATAGCTGCCGACAGGTAATGGTTGCCGATCTTGCTTTTTAATAAATACTACGCCAGAAGAAGGAACAGGGAAATCTTCATAATTCTCTTTCTCTGAATCTATTACTTGACCTTGCCAAGGACATTTGTACACATAGTCCTTATGTGGTGCGAAACAAATCGGAAGACCCCATATCTCCAAAAAATCCCATGGCCTACCTATGATATTTCCATTAGAAAATACCTGAAACATATCCTCTCCAACTATGCTTTTAGGAGATTGATATATTACTTTCTCTGTTGTATTTGTAACTGTCAGGCGGAAGATAATCTGTTCACCTTCCTTAAATGTCGTCACAGCCTGTCCTTCTACATTCAAAAGACTGAAATCCACACTAATGCTGTCATAGTCTTGACGGGTGTTCATGTCTGTAGCCACCGTCTCTTTCGAATCATCGTCACTAATATTCACATCGTTGTCGTTACTACAACTTACCGACACTGTCCCTATCAGCCCCGCTAATATAATACAGTGTAATAGTATAAGATTCTTTTTCATTATGGGTTTATTTTAAAATTAACATTAAATATCTTCAATTCATTCTCAATTAATAAGAATACTTGTGCGTAATAATCTCCAGGCGTAAGCGGTTCTTTCAAATTGCTCACCACAAAAGGCTCCCAGTCTTTATCACTCTTTTCGGTTTGGCGAACTTTCCAGCATGTCTGCAAATGAATGTTTCCATCACTGATAAAACGAGATATAGTGCCAGCCTTATCCCAGGGAAAACCTGAAGGATTGCCGTAGATATCAAATATTTGAAATAAATACATATATTGTGGAAAAACAAATACCTCTTTTACATCTTTCTTCCCGTTGCTTACAAGGGAAAAATCAAAGTAGATGTTCTCATCGCTTTTGAATGAAGTGGCCTTCTCGCCTTGCTCATTAGAAAGAAAAAAGTCTACAGCGATATCCTCATTATTATCATTAATAACATCACCATCATCGCTGCTGCATGATAAAGCAAACGTACAGATTCCTGCTAACAACAGGAATAAAGGAAACTTGTTGATTAAAGCAATTTGTCTCATAATTTAACGATTTATTTTACATCTTTCTTCTATTTGACAATTACCTTTTTTCCGTTCTGGATATATACGCCAGCCTTGGGTGTCGTACCTTCAGGAAGACGAACACCCGTCAGGGTGTAAATGCCTGAAGCCTTGTTTTCAGACTTGATGTCGTTAATTCCGTCAGAACCACCGATGGTCATGACATCCGCATCGCCGGGATTCACATTTAGATAGGCCTTATTGCCTCGCAGATATTGCGAGCCATATTTGTCAACGACAAGCAGTTCTGGTCTGTTCTTAGCATTGATGAATGCAATATCACCCTTGTCACTGATACCTAGGACACGCATTGTACCAGGATTGTAAGACGTTACGTTTGTATGACCTGCAACACCTACCAAAGAACAATATTCACCACCTAAATAATTGTTGCCGTTGAAATCGTAACTACCAGCAATGGGTTCGATCTTGTTGTCAGCAGGGTTAGTAGAGTTACACCTTATAATAACTGGGACACCTGCGGGAATGACCTCATCTTTGATTTTCTCATAAGTAAACCCTGCGCCACCAGCACTATTTACATAGAAAGCTGCCATTCCTGGAGATGCGAGTTTGAAATTAAAGCCGGCATAAATAGTTCCAAAGTAGCCACCATTATGAGTCTTGACGTCGGGGCGGATACCGATATATTCGTCTATTGTATTGATGGGGAGGAAAAGCCAGCGGTTCATCCCAGAGTTGCCGCTTCCCATAATGTAACCATCGTCTTCGCTTGGCGACCTGTCCATCAACTCTTTGTAAAAACCGCTATACGTACCTGACAAGATGTATGAATCTCCCGCAGCGGGGGAAATGTTGACCGTGAATCTGTTGTTGCTCATCTCATAGATGCTTGAGCCTTGTCCTTCCAAATCATATTTGCCTTCTCCTACTTGTTTCACGAAGATGACGCACGACGGACTGACGGCTACGGAATCAAAGTTGAGATACGTCCGGATGCCAGCCAGATTGACGCTACCCGACAGCATATTCACTTTGTAGTTTTGTGGATCCGTATCGTTGATGCTGAGGTAACGACCTGTGTCGGCATTCTTGATGTGATAGAATCCATCTGTTAACTGAGCTGGCGCACTCTGAACACAGAATGACACCAATAACTGAAACAATAATAATTTCTTTTTCATACTCTTTAAAAATTTAGTTTTGTCTATATAACGAATAAGGTAGACATTTTCCTAACCTATTTGGTCGTTTAAATGTTTTTTTTGTACCTTTGCAGTTAGGAAAATGATATTCTATTTCGTTATATAGACAGAATGAGTTCCGAAAAGACGAAATTTGAACAGTTATATATAGGATGCTATCAGCGACTGCACTCTGTGGCGAGAGCAATGCTGAAGGATGATGAGGATGCGAACGATGCCGTAAGCGACATATTTGTCAAACTTGCGGACGGATCACTGACTCTGCCAGCAGAGCATCAGGAAAGCTATTTGACGGCAACGGTACGCCACCTGTGCATAGACCGTATCCGTCAAATGACAACACGGGAGAAGATGAAGCGCAGACTGTCACTCTCAGATCCAGATCCAACACTGATGGATCAAGAACGTGAACGTATCACAGAGATGATTGACTATGCAGAGCGAACCTTCTCCAAGCAGACATGGCGAGTGTTTCAACTGCGCTTCGACGAAGGACTGCTGTATCGGGAGATTGCTGAGCGACTGGGTATCAGCGAAGTAGCCGTCTATAAGCATCTCGCTGATGCACTCCGGAAACTAAAAGAGAAATATAATCCGACAAGAGTATGAAAGATATCGAAAAGCTGCTCAGAATGACAGAGCGACCACAGGACTATTCTGACGAGGAGATCCGGCAGATGATGAGCGACCCCGAAATGAGGGCTTACTACGAACTGATGGTCGATGCCGAAGCCGGTTTTGCCCATAAAAGGGAGAAGAGGGAATCAATCCCGATGATATTGAAGATGGCCGCCATGTTTATAGGTCTGCTGTTATTATCAGGTATAGCCTTTGCTACCTATCATTATGCCTTTGGCAATGGAGAGCGGACGGACATTCCAACTCAGGAGACACGTATCACAAATATAGACCAACAAAGCCTTCAGCAGGAAACGGCATCCTGCAGCGTGCGAATCTTTGAGAATGTAGAACTGCAGCAGATACTTCAGGAACTGTCGGAATACTACCATGTCGGAGTTGTGTTCCACAACGAGAAGTCGCGTCACATTCGTCTCTATACGAAATGGGATACCACCTCACCGCTCCACCTGATCATAGAAAGGCTGAACGGCTTTGAGAAGGTCAGCATCCACCTTACAGAGAATCAGATTATCGCGGAGTGACCATGAAACGATTCCTATACCTGATTATGTTATGTTGCTTCTGGGTTCAGGCTCAGGCGCAGCATAACTTCCAAGGGGTATCGCTTTCGAAAGCTCTTATTGAACTAGACCAGTCATCGAAACACTACGACATCTCCTTCGTCTATGACGAGTTGGAGGACTTTACTGTAACCAAAACCATTAAACGGGGGTGTCCTCTGCCTGAGGCTGTGCGAGAGGTCTGCGGATTCTATCCCGTCAGGGTCAGTGTCAAGGGGCGTGACATTCTTGTGGAGTGCATACAAAAAGACCGAACCAAACTGATAGGGCGGCTTGTCGGACAAGACCATCAGCCTGTCGCCTATGCCAACATCACGCTCACATCCATTTCCGATACCACCTATGTTGGTGGCGGTGTGAGCAATGAAGCGGGCGACTTCGTGATTCCTTGTGGGGTAGAGCGTGCCAGGGTGAGAATCAGTTGTGTGGGATTCAAGACCATCGAGAGGGTGATGCCTATCGGCGATGCAGGCACCATCCGCATGCAGATGGAGAACCATTATCTGGATAATGTTACCGTCAGCGGAAGAATGCCCATCATCCGCAGCAAGACAGACCGGCTACAATATATCGTCGGCAACGATGAATTTGCCCATGGACTCAGCGCACATGAGCTGCTCAACCGAGTGCCAATGGTGAGTATTGCAGGCAACAGTGTCATGATTCTTGGCAAAGGGCCAGCCCGCTTCATGCTCAACGGCCATTTCTCCGAGACAGGAAGCGACATCATACAACAGAAGCTCTGGACCATGCGTTCTGAAGAGATTGAGCGGATAGAGGTCATATCGATCCCCTCAGGCCGTGATCTTCGAGACATCGGCAGCGGCTACATCAATATTGTGCTCCGACGCGACCAGACATTTGGCTGGCGGGGAGATGTCAGTACAAGAACAGGCAAGAGCGATGGCTGGACAGGATATGGCAGTGCATCAGCCACCTATGCCTCAGAGAAGTACGACATGACTATCGATGTCTCTGGTGGACAGGAAACGACCAGGACCGACGAACAATCCACTTATGGTAAGAGACAAATGATCTATTCCAATATCCTGACGGAACAGAAGAACAAAGACCTCTCAGCCAACCTCATGCTCAGATATTATCCAGCAAAGGGATTGGAACTGGGCGGCATGCTGTCCTGTCAGCTGCAATGGCCTCACAGTAATTTCACTGGAGATGTCGCCAGTAGCGATTATTACTTGGAGTCAGATGCTACAATGACTCCAAATAAGATTGTCAACACCATGAATTTCACAGCCTATGGCGACTGGCAACTTGATACCCTAGGCAAGCGTCTCTATATTTCGTACAGCAATTACAAGAAGGCTGATCATGGCATATCATCGTCGTATTTTGAACAAACTATCTTAGTTCCTCACCTGGGCTATCATGGATACGATTGCAATGCTGACTATCACATCCAATCTGCAAGATTGGACCTGACCATGCCTCTGGCTATAGGTACCATTGATGCTGGTATCGGCTATACCGATGTTCGCAATAATGCTAATTCAAGACTTTCAAAAACGTCAACTGTAGAGAATGATTTAATGTCCAACGACACAGAGCTTGACTATGCCGAGACGGCGAAGTCTGCCTATGTCTCTCTTCACCATGAATGGGAAAGGTTCTCCCTCAGGGGCAGTCTGCGTTATGAGCGCTTAGACATGAAGATAGAGACTGGTGGGGACGGTCTGGGGGAAGAAAGGTTCTTTACTAACCTAAGAGAAGGTGGTGACAACAATGAGAATTCAAAAAATTATTGGCTGCCGTCACTCAGTATTTCGTTCATCCCCGCAAAAGAGCATCTGTTGAACTTGACATGGGGGACCAGTTGTGAGCGTCCGAACTTCTACGACCTTAATCCTTTCCGTATCTATAAGACAGGACAATACTACTTCCAAGGTTGCCCTTTCTTACAACCAAGTCGCATGAGTAACCTGGAATTGACATATCATAACAATCATGGCGTTTATGCCAGCCTTTACCATCATCACGGCAGCAATATCGTGTCTTGGTTCACGCATGCTAAAACTATAGAGTATCCTACCCAGGTTATCTTATTAGAAGCGCGAACCATCCCAGGAGATATCGCAAACTGCAATCAAAGCGGGCTCTATTTACGATATCGACATCAATTGTCGTCAAACATCTTGGCAACAGCTGACGGAAACCTGTACTATCATGATGCTTCTAACGATTATGACAGCTATAGACTCCATGGCTGGGGAAAAAGGCTCTCTCTCACAGCCGATTGGTTCTTGAACCGACAGCACACGCTCATGTTGAATGCTAATTACCAGCATTGGTTCTCAGACTATAACGTCTTTACCAAGACCGATAGCTATGGGTATTTCAGCTTTGCCCTCCGTTGTATGTTGTTGGACAACAAATTGAATATTTCCATCGTAGCAACCGATCCGTTCCGTCAGCATGTTACAGACGATGTCATCAGCAGCAGCATGGTTGATTGTCTAGTAGATAATGGATCCGGATCTGGATTAGATATGATGGTGGGCTCTATGGACCATTCTGTACATACTCGCCACCACACTCACTACATCGGCATTTCTGCCTCCTACTCATTTGGAGGTAAGAAGATACGGCGCATCCGACGCGACAAGGAGGACATTGAATTGCAGCGTGCTACCCGAAAATAATAAAAAACGGTTTTAATTTGTTCGCTTCTATCGTTGACAATGACAATTGTGACAATGAAACATCTATGAATGTTATGTATGTTCGGTAATTTTAGTTTACATGAAATAAATTGCATTTTATTTTGCATTTCGCTCAATTTGCACTACCTTTGACTTCGCCGAAGAGTACTTCCGCTCGAGAAAACTCAAATATTATTTGGTTTTCTTCTCACTTATTCGTACCTTTGCAGCCGAAAAGGAGGTCTGTATATATATTAATAAGGTGTATGAACGCTTTTAAGAGGAAGAGAAGATGGCATTGTCTGAGTGGGCAGGAGCCGACGGAGATGGACAAGACCATCATGTACTGGGAGAACAAGGGTAAGCTGGTTCCGACGCGGGATCTGATCAAGACGCCCGAACAGATAGAGGGCATCCGCAGGGCGGGTGTCGTGAATACGGGCGTGCTCGACGCTGTGGCTGAGGCTATCCACGAGGGTATGAACACGCTGGAGATTGACCAGATATGCCGCAAGTACTGCGAGGAGCACAATGCCATCCCTGCCTGCCTGAACTATGGCGGTGATGAGGATACACCTCCGTTCCCCATGAGCGTCTGCACGAGCATCAACGAGGTGGTGTGTCACGGTGTGCCCAAGGCGGAGGATGTGCTTGAAGAGGGCGACATCATCAACGTGGACTTCACGACCATCCTCGACGGCTATTATGCCGACGCCAGCCGTATGTTCATCATCGGCAAGACTTCGCCGGAGAAGGAACAACTGGTAAGGGTGGCGAAGGAATGTCTGGAGATCGGTATGGAGGCCGCCAAACCCTACGGTTTCGTGGGTGACATCGGCCATGCGATCGAGAAGCACTGTAAGAAATACGGCTATGGTATCGTGCGCGACCTGGCCGGTCATGGGGTGGGGAATGCCTTCCATGAGGATCCCGACGTGGACCACTACGGCCATCGTGGGACGGGTATGCTGCTCGTGCCGGGAATGGTGTTTACCATCGAGCCGATGATCAACATGGGCACGTGGCGGGTGTTTATCGATGCCGACGACCCGTATGGCTGGGAGGTGATCACGGAGGACGAGAAACCGAGTGCCCAGTGGGAGCATACGCTGCTGATGACGGA
>JAEETC010000331.1 GCA_016286585.1 Prevotella sp.
CTTGTCAATATACAAAATATCCGATTCCTTGCAGATGAAGCTCATGCGGCTTGCATCCTTGCAACTTTCGTCAACCTCCACGCCTAAGACCTTCGCCATTGCATGCTGGTTGTCGATGAGATTACCCCAATTCAAACGTGCTTTAAAGACAATTTTCAAGCCCTTGCCTGATGGCGTAATATAGATCAGTTCAATACCTAACGCTTTCCAATCCAGGCCCTTCTCAACCCATCCTTGATAAAGTGTCAGAGGGTTCTCGATATGGTCAACATCCATCACCACAAGTCCAGTCAAGTGTGTTGCAGCCTGCTTGCGCCAGCGTCCCAGTTTCCCAGCCTTCGACGTGGTTTCGTCAAAAGTCGCCTGAAAGATAAATGCGGGCAGTTTGCGCTTGAGAGCGGCATCATGAGTCTCACGGAACTTGTCAATGGCTTCGTTCCATTGTGTCGCCCTGACGAGGCCCCAGAACTGGGCCTCGTCTACAGGCAACGTTGGATTACTGAAATTCTTCTGATAGCAAAATCCCATACTTACAACGTTTGAAGGTCAGTAATATAGAAAGCGTTCTCATGGCGATCGTTCGAATCGCCCCACGTGCGATGTTTCCAGAAGCCCTTCACGATGTAGGGCATACCCTGCTGGAACTGCGTGTCACGGTTCTTCGAGGCCAGTTCCCCAGTCATCTCACCATAGATCACGTCACCACCGCGCTTCATTGTCACGCCACGGCTCTTAAAGTATTCAGAGCTGCCGTCCTGCTTCTGATACTGGCGCTCAGCGTATGCGCCCACCGCTACAATTGTCACTAATGTTTCCATATGTCTCAAATTATTAAGTTAAACGTTATCCAATATCTCTTCGATCTCAAGCTGTTCCATCGCTGTGTTCAGCTCTCGATGCATCACCACATTCACCATGCGGCGGCCAAGGTCTTTCCTGACGCTGTTATAGAACTTGTAACGCAAGGGCGACTCCTTCAGCCAACCATTCTCCAACTGACAGACCACACGTTCGTGGCGGTCACGAGGCTGACGCTGATAGGCCCTGAACGTTATCTTTCCTGTCATTGGGTCCCTGCGAAGCGAACCCTCAGCACACCTGTTCGTTACGAGGCGATCCATCACCTCCACCGGAATCTCAACATACTTCTTGCACGATGTGCGAAAATTCTCACGCTCGGCAGAGTTCAAACCTATTTGACTCTGCTCTCTCTTAATCGAATTTTTCATGGCCTACTCCTCCTCATCGTTAATGTCAACACTCAGCAGAAACGGAATCATAATCTCCTCAGTCTTACACATGCTGTGTATCATCTTGCGGCCACGTTCCGTCCATACCAAATAGGTTCGGGTGTGTAACTCGCCCTCGATATCGTAGTACGAGTGCGTACGGTTCCTGGCATAACCCTTACGGGCGAAGTCAGCGTACAGCAGGTATTGTCCTGACTGCTTGTACATCACCTTACGTTCCATCAGCAGGCGTGTCAGGTCGTAAACGGTCATGTTCAGTTCCTTGGCTATCTGCGTGGTCGTGAAGCAACTCACGCTCTCCAGCACCTCGTCGCAGTACTCAGCCTTGGGAGCCATGTCCTCAATCTGCAGTTCCTGCATCTCGATGGTCTTCTGCTGGATTTGCAGCGCCAGAGCCATGATCTCCGTGTCCGACAGCTTGCGACCCTTAGCATCCATTGTTGGGATATAGCCGCCTGTCTTACGAATCTGAGGCAACACCTCTGACGTCACCCAATGCTTGAACACCTTCGCCTGCGGCAACTTCGAAGAGAGCACCAAGGCATACAGACCACTCTCGTTGATAATCACCACCTTTTGTATTCCACCAGGGGTAGCCATTTCGTCCACCCCTCTGTCGTCAGAGTCTACGTGAACGCGAATCGCCTTGCGGGCATCGCTGTAGCCCAGGGCTTTCGCCACGTCGTTACCTACAAAGAAGGTCTCACCCTTCTCATCTGTCATGATGCGGATATCTCCGAACATCTCATGATTGAAAATTCTAATTTCTCGCATAATCTTATCGAATTAATGAGCATCGGAATTGCGGGGTTTTAGTTTGAGCTCAATTCGTA
>JAEETC010000332.1 GCA_016286585.1 Prevotella sp.
ACTCCGTGCAGATGTCGAAGGTGGACTATGACGATTCCTGGTGGCGACAGCTCGACGTACCCCACGACTGGGCGATAGAAGGCGACTTCTATGTCGGCAATCCTAGCGGTGCGGGTGGGGGAGCCCTCCCTGGCGGCATCGGCTGGTACCGCAAGCACTTCCCAATCTCTCACCTCTCACCTCTCACCTCTCGCTTCTTTATCGAGTTCGACGGCGTATATATGAACTCCACCGTCTATGTCAATGGTGAGAAGGTTGGGTATCGTCCCTATGGCTATTCAAGCTTCGAATATGATATCACCCCCTACGTGAAGGAAGGCGAGAATGTGGTGGCAGTCCGTGTCGATAATAGCGACCAGCCCAATTCCCGCTGGTACTCAGGCTGTGGCATCTACCGTCATGTGTGGCTGACCAAGACCAACCCTGTCCACGTGAAGCACTGGGGCGTATATGTGCACGATGGAAAGGTGGAGGTGGACTACGAAAACCCCACCAACCAGAAGGTGACGGTCAAGAATATGCTGATTGACGCTGACGGGAAAGTCGTTGCCCGTTCTACTGGACACATCTCTCACCTCTCACCCCTCACCTCTCACCTCAAAAAGTGGTCGTGTGAAGATCCTTATATATATAAGGTACGCACGAAACTGTTGGTAGGTGGAAAGGTGGTTGATGAGGTGGAGACAACCACAGGCTTCCGCGACTTTAGGTTCGATGCCCAGACGGGCTTCTGGCTTAACGGCAAGAACTTCAAGATCAACGGTGTCTGCGAGCACCACGACTTCGGTTGTCTGGGTGCTGCACTCAATGAGGACGCCCTGCACCGCAAACTCTTGAAGCTCAAGGCCATGGGTGTCAACTCCATCCGCTCGTCGCACAACCCTCCGGCTCCTGAGTTGCTGAACATGTGCGACACCATGGGACTCATTGTCATGGACGAGAGCTTCGACATGTGGCGACGCAAGAAGACACAGAACGACTACGCCCGATTCTTCGATGAGTGGCACGAGCGCGATCTCACCGATCTCGTGCTGCGCGACCGTAACCACCCCTGCATCCTGATGTGGTCTATCGGCAACGAGGTGCTCGAACAGTGGAGCAACGCTGAGGCCGATACTCTGACACTCGAACAGGCCAACCTCATCCTTAACGCAGGCCACGATGCCTCGACGCTGGCGAAGGATGGCGAACTTTCCGTGCAGAGTCTGCTGACACAGCATCTGGCGGAGATTGTGAAGCGCTACGACACCTCGCGCCCCATCACCGCAGGCTGCAACGAGCCCTCGCCTGGCAATCACCTCTTTAAAAGCGGGGCCATCGACATCATCGGTTTCAACTATCACCATCAGTGGGTGAAGGATGTGCCCAAGAACTTCCCAGGCAAGCCCTTCATCTTCTCCGAGAGCGTGTCGGCCCTGCAGACGAGAGGCCACTATATGATGCCCTCCGACTCTGTCTTTATAGCCCCCAAACAGTGGTGGCTGCCCTATACCGATCCCACCTACATGTGTTCGGCCTACGACAATTTCCATGCTTCCTGGAGTTCCACCCATGAGGAGACCTGGGATGTAGTGAAGCACACGCCCTATGTCGGCGGACAATACATTTGGACGGGCTTCGACTACATCGGAGAGCCTACGCCTTATGGTTTCCCTGCCCGTAGTTCGTATTTTGGTATTATCGACCTCGCAGGCTTCCCCAAGGACAGCTATTATATGTACCAGAGCGAGTGGACCAGCAAGCCTGTGCTCCATCTTTTCCCCCATTGGAACTGGATTCCTGGCGATGAGATCGACATGTGGTGCTACTATAATAATGCCGACGAAGTGGAGTTGTTCATCAACGGCAAGAGCCAGGGTGTAAGGCGTAAGGGAGAGCACGATTATCACGTGATGTGGCATGTGATCTTTGATCCGGGCGAGGTGAAGGTTGTCGCACGCAAGGACGGCAAAGAAGTCGGCGAGCAGACCATCCGAACAGCTGGAGCCCCTCAGAAGATCCGTCTGACGAAGGACTATGTAGGCAAGGAGACAACCTTCATCACTGCCGAGGTGGTGGATAAGGACGGAAACCTCTGTC
>JAEETC010000106.1 GCA_016286585.1 Prevotella sp.
GGGTTCGGTTCGCCTTTCGGCCATTTGCTGCGCAAGGTATACCCCTCGCTGTCGAGCCAGGCACAGAGTTCATCAACCAGTTCCTGACTATTGCCCATGTTCACGGCTCCCTGCTTGTGGGCAGCCAGTTGTGGAGCAACACCTTCGAGACCACTCAGGGCAGCAACGGTCACTATCTCGCGGTCGGCAGCTGAGAGCTGGTCGCCAGCGAAGATGTCACCAAAGAGGTGGGACTTCAGGTAGTAGTCATCCTGCGGGCAGAAGTGGTAATCGAAAGAACGGCCAGAGAGTTTCGTCTGCACCTCTGTACCTTGCTTCAGAGCTTTTGCAGCGTCATCCCATATCTCAGGACGTTTCCAAGGCTTTCCTTCCTGCCATGAGGGCTGTTTGTTATCCAACACCTTATTTAGAACGCCTAATGCATTCAGCGAGCGTGGAAAGCCCGTGTAGGCATAGAGCTGTGAAAAAGCCTCCTTCAGCTCATTGATAGTCACGCCGTTGTCGAGTGCCATCTTCACGGCAGGCTCCAACCGTTCCAAATCACCCTGTGCCATCAGGCAGGCACATGCTGCCAATCCCTTTTGTCTTTCGGTCATCGTCTGACCTTGTACTGTCGCCATAGTCATTACTGCTATTATAAATGTTACTATTCTTTTCATCTGATAATTTTAACTTTGTTGAACTTGCTCACGTTCGGAAATAAAAATGAATTTTCATTTCTCTCACTTAATCGCAACTTTTTTCCCGTCTTTAATCACAATACCCTTTTGTCCTACCAGAGCGAGAGTGCCTTGCAGAGTATAGCATTTTTTATCTTTTAACTTTTCACTCTTAACTGTATTGATGCCTGTGGACAGTGCAAGCGACAGGGTAACACTGATGTTGCTTTCGCCTGCTTTGAGGAATGTGCGAAGCTCATTTTCTGACAGTCCGTCGATATGTCCTAAACGAGTATAGCTCCAAGAGTTTGACTCGTAGAAGATGCATATGTTGCTGCCGTTATAAAGAACGATGTCTCCGGGTAGGGCTGTCATCTGCTCGTTTTTCGTTGTCAGCGATTTGCCTAAAGAACCCCATATTTCGAAATTGTTGTCGTTGAGCGTTACGGTTATGGGCGCGTTCTGAAGTGCAGCAACCAACTCGCGTGTGGCGTCATTGTCCACAAGTGTCGCGCTTTGCGTTTGTCCACCGATAGTGATATACATTTTATCCATAGTAGTATTCTCTTTATCGAAATTCAGCGTCTTGAGCCAGTCTTCAATCAGCGAGGCACGATTGCTGTGGTTGCTGGCGTTAATCCACAAGGCATCGCCCATCCACGTGACATGAGGCAACAGTCGCTCGGCATCACTTACCACACCGCTAATGCCACTCGAATGGCTCGACACAATCATTCCGACGTGTTTCCCCGCCATCTTTGAAGCATTCTGGAACAGGTAGGCCTGCGTGATAGCCGCCATCTGACTCCACCAAAGTGGGGTGACAATGATGATGTTTTGGTAGTCGGCCGGCGATATCGTTACAGGATCGATGGCAGGGTAACTGCCAGCATCATTTGGATTAGCCTTGATGGCATTCAGCAACTGTGTGCCAAGGGCATAGTTGTCCGCCTCGTACTTGAGCCCTTTTTCTGCAGGCTGAATCTCCAGCACGTCGGCCTCAATCTGACTGGTCAGTGTGTTTACTATCTCTCGGCTGTTGCCTGTGTAACTATAGTACACTACAAGTGTCTTTGCTGTTGCATCTGTGCTTAGCCATGTAAGCATGGTGCAAACGAAAAACAATATTTTTTTCATATACATCTGTTATTTGAATATTTGATTGGCATTCTGGTAGAGGATCATCTCGCGGAATGGTGCCAGATCGGGCTCTTTCGAGAGATAGTCCTTCATCCTCGCCAGACTCTGCGTGAGCACTTGCGGAGCGACGTAGGGATAGTCGGAGCCGTAGAGCAGATGGTCGGGCGTGGTGATGGTGAGCAGTATGCGGATGACCTCAGGCGAGTGTGCTCCTGCGAGGTCGTAGTAGAGGGCACGGAGGTTGGCTTCGTAGTCAATCTCGCCCACCATCTTGTTGGCTTGCATCACAGGTGTCAGCGACTTCATGCGCGGGATGGCCAGCGGCAGATAGGCTCCGCAATGGGGAACGACTACCTTGATGTTATTATAGCGAGCCAGTACGTTACGACTGATCATGTTCGATACGGCACGGGTGGTCTCTGAGAGATATTCCTGCATGGCCAATGGCGTCTGCTGCATGACCTGACGATTGACAGGCTCAGGGCGATGGGGATGTAGGATTACCACCGCCTTGCGATCGTTCAAGACCGAGAAAAGCGTGTCGAGTTCGGGAGCACCCAGATATAGTCCGTCAACGTTTGTTGCCAACTTGATGCCATCGGCTTTCAGCACGTCGAGGGCATACTTCGCCTCCTCAATAGCCTTCGAGACATCGGATTGAGGCAGGGCAGCACAGAACAGGAATCTGCCTGGGTATTCACGCTTGATGCGAGCGGCAGCCTCATTGGTCTGCCTTATGACCTCAGCCGACGAAGGTTGTGGGGCTGCTAATGTTAATACTGATATCTCGACACCAGCCTCGTCCATCCACTTGAGATGATTCTCCACGTTGTACTTCGGCAAGGGGAATCCCTCGTCCATCAGTCTGCCCTCATTTTCGAGTGAAGACACAAACTCAGGAGTGATGATGTGCGAGTGCACATCAATCACGCCCTGAGCCATTGTTGCAGTTGCAATCATTGTTGCAAACAAAATATTAAACAAATGTGGTAGCAAATTTTTCACTTTTCACTATTCATTATTACCTTCTAAAGACTTTCCTTCAGCACCTGTACTACTTCATCGCGATTCAAGATGTAATATCCACCTTGACAGATGGGGCAGGCATCGGCCATTCCCTCAATCTGTTCGGGTTTGGCACCGCAGTCGGTGATGTTCATAGCCAGTCCCAGTTCGCGCATCCACTGTTCCATCGTCTCCAGACCTTCCATTGCAATCTGCTCGTCGGTCTGACCCTCAGCAGAAACGCCCCAGACGTTCATAGCCAGACGCTTGAACTTCTGTACGGCATTGGTTGACTTGCTGATGAGCAGACGGTAGTAAGCACCACTGACAGCAGCGAGTGTGTGTCCGTGGGTGGCATCGGTAAAGGCAGCCACAGCCTGACCAAGCATGTGAACCATCCAGTCGGTAGCCTTACCTCGGTCGATGAGGGTGTTGAGTGCCCAAGTGGCTGTCCACATGATGTTCGAGCGAGCCTCGTAGTCCTCTGGGTTAACGATGGCTTTGCTTGAGCTGACGATGAGTGAGCGCATCAGACCTTCAGCAATGTAGTCGCTGGTGTTGTCGTCGGTGCCAGAGAGATACTGTTCCAAGATGTGGCTCATGATGTCGTAGATACCAGCCACCATCTGATACTTGGGAACGGTAAAGGTGAAACGAGGATTGAGGATGGAGAAGTCGGGGTTGCGGAAGTTATAGAACAACTTGCGATTCTCCGAGTGGCTGGAGATGACCGAACAGCTATCCATCTCAGAACCTGTGCCAGCCATCGTCAGCACACAGCCTACGGGAATCCAGCGGCAGGTCATTGGCTGCCAGTTCTTGAAGTAATACTCCCAGGGATCACTGTCGTACCAAGCGCTTCCGGCTACGGCCTTGCAGTAGTCAATGGTAGAACCACCGCCCACACCGAGGATAAGATCGACATTCTCCTGGCGAGCCGTATGGGCACCCTCCAGAACCTTTTCTATTGTAGGGTTGGGCATCACACCAGCTATCTCTACCACCTCGCAGCCAGCCTTCTTCAGCTCAGCCATCACCTGGTCGTAGATGCCGTTGCGCTTGATGCTGCCACCACCATAGCAGAGCATCACCTTCTTGCCATAGTTTTTCAGTTCTTCACTCAGTTTGCTCAAAGAATCCTCACCGAAGTGCAGTTTCGTGGGATTGTGGAATGTGAAATTGCCTAACATAATTTATCGTTTTTAAGTTTGTTGTAATCGAATCTCATTTTCGACTGCAAAGGTACGCACATTATTTTAAATAGGTATTACACAAATTGGCTGATGATATACCAATTTCGCAGAAAGTGCTAAAAAAGTATCAATTTTCTACCATTATTAGATTATTTTATGTATCTTTGCCACCGATATGCGGAATATTTTGAAGCTTGATTCCCCCAACGACTATGCTCGTTTCGTGGATGCTCCGGTGTTGCACCCACTGGTTAGCATCATCCATTATGATGAGTTGGCACCCTTTCGTCATAGCCTGAACAACTATGGCGTGTATGGTCTGTTCATCCAGCGACAGTTTCCCAATACGCTCTCTTACGGCATGAAGACGCTGCAGGTAAGCGATGCCTCCATCATAGCTGTTGAACCAGGACAGATAGGCGGATTGGAAGACAATGGCGAGCGCATCTCATTGTGTGGCTGGGTGTTGCTATGGTCGCCCGAACTGTTGCACGGCTCCGAGCTGGAACGTCAGATAGACCGCTATCAGTTCTTCTCGTATTTCTTCGACGGTTCATTGAGTATGGAGCCCGACGAATGGCTCTGCATCACGCAACTGGTGGCTCAGATGCGACAAGAGCTGCAGACACACGAGGATTCTCTGTCATTGAGAAATGTGCTGCTGGCTTATCTGCGCCTGATACTGGAATACTGCAACCGCATCTACCTACGCCAACTGTCGGAAGAGGATAGGGGAGAGACTGACTTGCTGAAGCGCTTTCACAACTTACTTCAAACCTATTTCCGTGAGAACCGCCAATTGTTGCACGGCTTGCCCACTGTTGCCTGGTGTGCCTCAGAGCTGGCCTATTCACCACGTTATTTTGGTGACATCGTCCACAAGGCAACGGGTGGAACGGCCATCGGCTACATCCACAACTATATTATAAACCAAGCGAAAAGTCTGCTGATGCAAGGTCATAACATCAGCGAGACTTCCCGCCTGCTTGGTTTTGACTTCCCTCACCATTTCACGCGTCTCTTCAAGCGAATCACGGGGCTCACCCCCAGCGAGTTCTTGGGGAAATAGTAATAGCTACTTCGTATTAAGACTAATGCTTCCGGCCGTGAGGCCATCTCTCGTGGCAGTCAACTTGAGCGACGACGGCATACAATTACTCTGTATCAGCACCTGTGCCAGACCATTGAAGGCAGGAATGCAGAACTCGTGGCAATCCTTATCCTTGGGATGATCCTCACCAAGGTACGATGGGTCGCCGTTGCCCACACCAAGGATGCGGCCATTGCCTTCGAGTGTAAGCTTGAGCAAGGGGCAGGCGTCGGGCACGATGTGGCCTTTCTTATCTTGAACCTCGATGTTGACAACGCTGACATCCCGGCCATCGGCAGCAATCGTATGCCGGTCGGCCTTCAGTACAATCTTCATTGCAGGTTTGGTGGTCTCTATCGTCTCAGTGAGGATACACTTGCCGTTTTTGTAGCCGGCGGCTACCACCTTGCCGGGTTGATAGATGGCTTTCCATTTGAGGTGCCCGTTCTTTGGCATCGGCTGGCGTCCAAGCTTCTTGCCGTTTACCGTCAGTTCCACCTCGTCGCAGTTGCTGTAAGCCCATATTTCCACATCCTCGCCTTCATGGCCCTGTAGGTTCCAGTGGGGGAAGATGTGCAACACAGGCTCGTCGGTCCACCATGATTTGAGATACCAGGCTTCGTCCTTGGGGAATCCGCAGTAGTCGAGAATGCCAAACTCGGAGTCGTGGGCGGGATAACTGAGCGGATTTGGCTCTCCACGGTAGTCGAAGCCCGTCCAGTAAAACAGACCTGCCGCCCATGGACGCTCGGCATAGAACTTCCAGCCGCGCTCGATGCGGTTTATGGTGCCATCTTTGTCAGGGGTCAGGTTCATGGAACGCATACGGCCCGTTTCTTTGTCCACATCGAAATAGATGCCTCGCGTGCCGCAGCCGGTGGTCTCCTCTGTGCCGATAATCTTCCATGTGGGATTCTGTGTCTTGCGATTATCTATATCGTTCTGCATGATGTAGTTGAATCCAACCACATCGAGTCCCTTAATCATCTCGCCACCACCAGCATTGGCTATGGTTGAGTGACGGGTCGGGTCGAGCAACTTGGTGTATTCCCTCATGGCAGCTGCTATGCGGGTTCCCTGCACGGTATTCTCCATGCCCCATTCCTCGTTGCCGTTGCTCCACAGTATGATGCTCGGATGATTGCGGTCGCGTTTGATCATCCGCTCCAGCAGTCGCAGATGCTCTGTGTTGATACCCGACAGTCGGTTCTCATCGATGACGAGGATGCCCTCGCGGTCGCAGATGTCGAGCAGGGCGGGTGTCATGGGGTTGTGCGAAGCGCGATAGGCGTTGCAGCCCAACAGCTTCAGCTGCTTGATGCGCCACGCCTGCAGGGCATCGGGAATGGCAGCCCCCACACCGGCATGGTCCTGGTGCAGGTTCACACCCTTCAGCTTCAGTGGTTGGCCATTGAGCAGGAAGCCACGGTCGGCATCGAACTCAACATCGCGAAAACCTGTCGTAGTTAGGTAAACATCTGCCACTTGGCCATTCACCCTGACGGTAGTCTCCACCTTATATAGATAAGGGTCAGTGTTGCTCCACAGATGAGGGTTGTTCAAGTTAAGAGTTGAGAGTTTTGAGTTGAGAGTTTGCTTCGCCTTAAGCGTTACCGCCGTGGGCGCCGACTTGGCCACCTCCCGTCCGTCGGCATCCAGCAGACGGTGGATCACTTCACACTGTTGTGAGGTCAGCGAGTGGTTGTTCACCTCAGTCTCCACATGGATGGTGGCCTTGTCGTAAGGCACCTTCAGGTCGGCATAGACGAACGTGCCGAAAGGAGCCACGCTGACAGCAGCCGACTTCAGCAGCCACGCATCACGATAGATGCCGGCGCCCTCGTAGAACCAGCCCTCTTCGAGCGTGGCATCTGCACGAACGCATATCAGGTTGTCGCCGCCATAGTTCACGTACTCCGTCACATCGTACACCTGCGAGGCATAGCCGCTGGGCTCCGTGCCCATGTAGAAACCGTTGAACCAGACGCGGGCATTGCGGAAAATGCCGTTGAACTGCAGGGCGATATGCTTACCGAGGTCGTCAGCTGGGATGTTAATGACCTTGCGGTACCATCCTACACTTGTTTCCGGATATTTATAGCCCACGGTCTTGTAGCCGTGTGAGTGGCTGGCCGGCTGGGCGTAGGGCAGCGTGGTCACCCAGTCGTGAGGCACGCGAACCTCCTGCCAGTCCTTATCGTCGAACTTCTTGGAATACGGTCCCTCGTTGTGGATAGAGTTGGCCTTCGTAAGATAATTGAAATACTCCGTGCCGCAGCCAAAGTCTTTCTTGGGGTCGGCAGCATTACCGAGGGCGAATTTCCATCCCTCGTCGAGTCTGATTACTTCGCGAACGTTCTGCGCGTTCAAACAGCCTATGGCCATCCAGGCCATGATGATTATCCATTTTCTCATGTCCATAACACCTTATTTGATTAAACGATAGGCAATCACGTCGCGCGACTTAACGGTAATCTTGCGGTCCGTTTTGTTCTTTTTGCTGGTCTTACCCTCCATCTTGTGAGTCCAGAGGTTGTACACCTTATAGACGGTTGTGTCGAAGGAGGTGCTTAACTTGCTCACCTGCGTGTCGGTGAGGTTGAAATCCTGCCAGTTCAGGTTGAAGGTAATATCCTGCCGCGTGGGGTTGAGGATAGTGAAAGCCCAGTCTCCACTAGCCAGCGGCTTGAACCAGAACTGCAGGCCGTCGCGGTCGCAGTAGTGAAGTCCCTGAACGCCGAGCGTGTCCTGGTCGATGGCTATCATCTCTTTATTCATGATGATCTTGCGAGTAGCCTCACTCATAGAACGCAAATCGTTGCCGAGGATGAGCGGACTGGCCATCATGCACCACATGGTGAAGTGGGCACGATCCTCGTTCTCCGTCATTCCATTGCCCACCTCCAGCATGTCGGGGTCGTTCCAGTATCCTTTGCCGGCATACTGGCGAAGCGAGTCGTTGAACTGGATGCACTGCATCACGCCGAACTGGGTATAGCCTGGGAAAACGCGCAGGGAATCGAAGTCGCACCAGATGTCGGGCGTGGTACGCCATGAATGGCCAATTTCCCTTGCCCATTTCCAGGGTTTGCTGCTGCCCCATTCGCACATGCTCAGGAAAATAGGGCGGCCAGCCGAGCGCAGGGCATCGCTGATGAGCTGGTAAGCACCCTGCGGATTTACGTTCGTAGTGTTGCACCAGTCATACTTCAGATAGTCCACCTCCCAACGTGCATACTGGATGGCATCTTGATATTCGTGGCCTAGCGAGCCTGGCATACCGGCACATGTTGCTGTACCGGCATCACTATAGATACCAAGCTTGAGTCCACGGCTATGCACATAGTCGGCCAAAGCCTTCATGCCGTTAGGAAACTTCACGGGGTCGGCCTGGATAAAACCGTCGGCATCACGCTTTCCGTGCCAACAGTCGTCGATATTAATATAAGTAAAGCCCGCATCGCGCAAGCCTGTCTCCACCATCGCGTCGGCAATGCCTCGGATGATATCCTCGTTGATGTTACCCTGAAACTTGTTCCACGTACTCCAACCCATCTGCGGAGTGTCGGCCAAGTGTTCCCATTTCTGTGCCTTTACAGGCATTGCCGTCAGGGCGAGCATACAACCCACGACAGCCATTCTGCATAAATATTTCATTCTTTATTAAAAATATAACAATTTAATATTTCCAACTAATTGTAGTGCTTATCACTACTCTGATAACTAAAGTGCTTAAATTGCGATGGAGCTATGCCGCCTGAATAGATAGCAGGACGAAGGGCAATAAACCCTCTATAGCGGTTGTGATGAAAATCGGCAATATTGATTTTTTCCGCCAGCGTTTGCCACACATTGCCATCACGACTGACGAGAATATCCAGATGGTCGCATTTGTTCTCTAACCGGATGCGGAAGCACCTGCCGATAGTATTGGGCTTTTCTATTGAGTGTTCTGCATCTTGATAGACCTTAAAGTTCTTTCCATCGCTGCTTACTCCTGCAAAAGCCTTCTCGTCGTAGAATAACAACAGTCCGGCCTCACCGTTTTTTTTCGGAACACAGACTTCCACCTCAACAGTGTATTGCTCGTCGGTAGCGGTGATCAGCATCAATCGCCCGTCTTTGGGAGAAGAACCTTTTCCCGGCAGGGAAAGTCCGTCCTTCCCCACCGTCGCCCACGAGCGGATGTTTTCTTTCCACCCTGTCCATTGCCAGCCAAGTTGGCTCCCAGCAAAGTCATCAGACAGACTTGGCAGTGTCCCTGCCTCAGGCAACGGCATGTCTTTCACGGGTCGATACCAACCGCCACGCGTCCACTCTATCGGTTCCATGAGTGTATATCTTCCCAAAGAATAGGCTTTCTTGTTATAGGCATGATATATAATCCACCACTGTCCGTCAGGACCTTCAACAATAGTACCGTGTCCCTTTGACCACCATTTTTCGTCAGCAGAATAAGTGTGGACGATGGGGTTATAGGGTGAATTCTCCCAAGGTCCGCTGATGCTCTTCGAGCGGGCACAGACTGCCATGTGACTGGTGGCAGGCCCAGCTGTTCCACCCTCTGCCGAGGTCATGTAATAATAACCGTCATGCCATGTCAATTTGGGAGATTCCAGGCACATACACTCCGTCTGCCACTCATGTGGATATTCCCAGCCCTTATACACTTTCTCCGTCTGTCCTGCACGGGCCAGGCCATCGGGCGTGAGGGGTGTTACCTGTCCCCCGTTGGTAAAGAGATAGCGTTTGCCCTCGGGTGTAACAACCAGTCCCGGGTCGATGCCTCCAATCTTCAGGTCGATGGGGGCCGACCAAGGTCCCCGAATGTTCTTTGCCGTAATGACCCAGTTGGTTTCACTGGCAGGAAAATAAATATAATAGGTGTCTCCCACCTTCTGCAAGTCAGGAGCCCACGCCGATCCACTCCATGTGCTGCCTACCCTACAGACGGGTTCCCAATGAAGCAGGTCTCGGGAATGCCATATCAGGAATCCCGGCTGGTAGTGGAAGGGTGAATGAGTCACATAGTAGTCTTCGCCGTCTTTCAGTACTGAGGGGTCGGCATAATCGCCAGGCATCAGTACTACCTGTGCAGACACTGTGAGGCAGGGTACAAACAGGGTGATTATAAGCAGGAAAAAATGTCGCATAGTCTTATTTCAATTTGGTCATATTATTTAAGCAATTAACAGTCAGGCGCTGTTTGACTTCGCCTGGCTTCAAGGGTGTGTGCACGAAGCACTTGGCGGGCACTCCCGGCAACAGGTCAAAGTAGTTGTTGCTGAACCAGCTGTCTTCTGCTCCGTCGATGGCGAGGGCAAGGGCGCGGACGAACTTGTCGGCCTTGACGGTGATAAGGCAACCGCCCTCTGCTGCCTCAATGCTCACATCGGGCTTGACAGGCATCAGCCGCAGGTCTTTTTGTAGGCAAAGGAAACAGTCGGCCTGATAGCTCGCGCCTGAAGATGCAGAGAGCTGCATATCGACCACCACATCCTCACGCTGCCGGTCTTTCAGCAATTCGGCTAAGGGCTGC
>JAEETC010000107.1 GCA_016286585.1 Prevotella sp.
GATGCCATTAAGGCTATCGGACTCGACACCGCCAAGGCTGTGCTTAACGCACCGCGAGAGATGCTCATCGAAAAGGCCGACCTCGAGGAAGAGACTGTCGACCATCTGTTGGAAGTACTCCGTGCGGAGTTTGAATAATTATCAATTATCATTTATCATTTATCAATTTGAATAGATGGGTGTCAGATTAAATAAAGTATTAACGGAACTGAATATTGGTCTTCAGACGGCAGTCGACTATCTGAAGAACAAGAAGAGTCTGGGTGAGATCAAGGACGATGCCAACATGAACACCAAGATCAATGACGAGCAGTATGAAGCATTGGTCAAGGAATTCAGGGGTGACAAGGATGTGAAGACCCAGGCAGGGATGATGTTCCCAAAGAAGAAAGAAAAGGAGAAGGTCAAGAAAGAAACCAAGCCGGAGCCTGTCGTCATAGAAACGAAGGAAGAACCTCGGCAGACGTTCACACCACTGGGGAAGATAGATCTGAGTCAGGTGGGTAAGCCTGCTCCGAAAGAGAAGCCTGCGTCCCAGCCTGTTGTGGAGAAGAAGGTAGAGGCGCCCGAACCCAAACCCGAGGCCAAGCCTGAGGTCAAGCCCGAGCCGAAGCCTGAACCCAAGGCGGAATCCAAGGCTGAGCCCGTTATTGAGGCTGTTCCTGAAACATCCCAGGCTCAGGAAGAGCCGGAGGCACAGCCGTCGGCAGCTAAAGAGCCTGAGGTATACAAGCTGAAAACAGAGCAGAAGGCTGTACCCAACCTCAATGTTGTCGGTAAGATCGACCTCGACTCTCTCAACCAGAGTACGCGTCCGAAGAAAAAGACAAAGGAGGAACGTAAGAAAGAGCGCGAGGAGAAACAGGCCCAGATGCATGGTGGCAATGGTGAGAAGAAGAAGCGCGAGCGTATCCGTGGTGGTAAGGAGCGCGTGGATATTGAAGCTGCCGTCAATCAGGACAAGAGCCAGAACAATAATAATAAGAAGAATAAGAACAAGGGCGGCAACCAGAATTTCCAGGACAATAACCAGCAGGGTGGCGGTAAGAACAAGAAAAAGAATCGTCCCGTGAAGCCCCTGGAGGTGGATGACGAGGCCGTAGCCCGTCAGGTAAAGGAGACGCTGGCCCGTCTGACGTCGAAGAACCAGAACAAGAAAGGTGCTAAGTACCGTCGTGAGAAGCGCGATGCTGTGGCTGAGCGCATGAACGAGGAGATGGCTCAGGAGGCAGCACAGAGCAAGGTGCTGAAGCTGACGGAGTTTGTGACGGTTTCTGAGCTCGCCACGATGATGAATGTTGGCGTCAACCAGGTCATCGGTACCTGTATGAGCATTGGCATCATGGTGTCGATTAACCAGCGTCTGGACGCCGAGACCATCAACATTGTTGCCGAAGAGTTCGGATTCACGACGGAATATGTCAGTGCTGAGGTTCAGAACGCCATCACTGAGGAGGAGGATGACGAGAACGATCTCCTCAACCGCGCTCCGATTGTGACGGTGATGGGTCATGTCGACCATGGTAAGACCTCGTTGCTCGACTTCATCCGTAATACGAACGTCATTGCCGGTGAGGCTGGTGGTATCACTCAACATATCGGTGCCTATAATGTGAAACTGAAGGATGGCCGTCAGATAACTTTTTTGGACACTCCTGGTCACGAGGCCTTTACTGCCATGCGTGCCCGTGGTGCCCAAGTGACGGATATTGCCATCATCATCATCGCTGCCGACGACTCTGTGATGCCTACCACCAAGGAGGCTATCGCTCATGCACAGGCAGCTAACGTACCGATGGTATTTGCCATTAACAAGATTGATAAGCCGGGTGCCAACCCCGACAAGATCCGTGAGGACCTGGCCAACATGAACCTGCTCGTCGAGGACTGGGGAGGTAAGTACCAGTGCCAGGAGATCAGCGCCAAGAAGGGTGTTGGTGTCGACGAACTGCTGGAGAAAGTGCTGCTCGAGGCCGAGATGCTCGACCTGAAGGCAAATCCGAACCGCAAGGCTACGGGATCGGTCATCGAGTCATCGCTCGATAAAGGTCGCGGCTACGTATCCACCGTACTCGTATCAAACGGTACGCTGAAGGTGGGCGACGTGGTGGTGGCTGGCACCAGCTACGGGCGCATCAAGGCCATGTTCAACGAGCGCAACCAGCGCATCGAGCAGGCAGGCCCTGCCGAGCCCGCTATCATACTGGGACTCAACGGCGCTCCGACGGCTGGCGACTCGTTCCACATCATGGAGACTGAGCAGGAGGCGCGTGACATTACCAATAAGCGTGTGCAGCTGCAGCGCGAACAGAGCCTGCGCACATCGAAGACACTGGGTCTCGACGAACTCTCGCGCCGTATCGCCAAGGGTGAGTTCCATGAGCTGAACATCATCGTCAAGGGTGATACCGACGGATCCATCGAGGCTCTCTCCGATTCGTTCATCAAGCTCTCAACTGAGAAGGTTCAGGTGAACGTGATTGCCAAGGCTGTAGGTCAGATCTCCGAGAACGACGTCATGCTGGCTTCGGCTTCCGATGCCATCATCGTCGGCTTCCAGGTGCGTCCTTCTGCCGATGCCCGTCGTGCCGCTGAGCGCGAGGGTGTCGAGATCAACACATATTCTATCATCTATGATGCCATCGATGAGGTGAAGTCCACGATGCAGGGTATGCTCGACAAGGTGAAGAAGGAGATCGTCTCTGGTGAGATCGAGGTGAAGCAGGTGTTCAAGATCTCGAAGGTGGGTACCGTAGCCGGTGGTCTGGTGACCGACGGTAAGGTACACAACAAGGACAAGGCCCGCGTCATCCGCGACGGTATCGTGATCCACACGGCTCCTATCGATGCCCTGAAGCGCTACAAGGACGATGCCAAGGAAGTGGCAACAGGCCTGGAGTGTGGTATCTCACTGGTGAACTTCAACGATATCCAGGTCGGTGATATCATTGAGACCTTCACAGAGATTGAGGTAGAACAGAAGTTATAGACAGAAATATTTTAGACAAAAGAACATAAGAACATATAAAGCTCTTGTTCCAATGACGGAGGAAATAATATGTACTTATGTTCTTATGTTTGAAATGAAAGATTGTTCTTATGTCTGAGAAGAAGCCCAAGTTCCGTTCCTTTGCCAAGCGCCTGACGAGGTGGATAGCCTTCACACAGTTCATCGTGATGGTTTTCGTCTCGTACTGGATTTTTGTGCTTGCCAAGAACATCGTTTTGATGGAGGAAGCCAGCCTGCACAAGAGTTCTTTGCTGTCGGCCAAAGCGAGCGTGGGACGGGTTCTCACAGAAGTATATACCGCCACAGGCAATCGTGTGGACGAGATTCAGGAGAATCTGGGACAGCCTGACAAACTGGCCGATATCATGAGCAAGGTGGTTGCCCAGAATCCGGCGATCCGCAGCTGTGGGGTCAGCTTTGTGGATGGTTACTATCCGCAGAAGGGCCGTTGGTTCTGTCCTTATGCTGTCAGAGGCGATGACGGGAAGGTCGAGAAGCGCATCATCGGCAGTGCCAGTCACGACTACCTGAAAGCCGAATGGTTCACGGAAGCCCTGAAGGCGGATAGCAGCTATTGGTCGAAGCCGTTCTTCGACGCTTCCGACTCCATTACGCCGCTGGTCTCATGCATGATGCCCATCCATGACAAGCAGGGCAAGACGGTCGCCATCCTTGGGGCGGATTTGTCATTGAGCTGGCTTTCCAAAAGAGTGTTCGGCTTCACGTATTCTGATAATGACAGCGTCCGTGTTGAATTCCGTCACTCTTCCGAGAGTCGTCATAAGAATGACAATCTTCTGTTAAACATTGACTGGCGGGGTGTGACGAAGAAGTTTATCATCGACCAGGAAGGAACGTACATCGCCCATCCCGACAAGGACTTCATTATCAGGAAGAACTATTTCGATCTTGCCAAGACGACGAAAGACTCCATCGACGATCACTTAGGCCATTTGATGGTGGCAGGCAGGAGAGGTGCCTACAGCGAGAAGAATACCGACATCATCACGTCGTTCAAATTCTTCGACAGCGATTTCTGGTCTGTCTATATGTTCTATGAGCCTATCGAGCATACCGGTTGGAGCATCGCCTCTGTCGTACCCATTATCATGGTGGATCCTATTTCTAAAGGCTTGGGCGTGATTATGCTCGTGCTGATTGCCCTGGCTCTGCTGGTGACACGTATTGTCGGTCGTAGAATCATCAAGCGGGCTACTAAGCCTCTGAGCCACCTGGCAGTCTCTGCCAGCGAGGTGGCCAAGGGAAACTTCTCAACGCCGTTGCCACAGATCAAGCACAACGACGAGATACGCCAGCTGCGCGACTCCTTCGAGTCGATGCAACATTCGCTGACACATTACGTGGAAGAGCTCAAGGAGACGACGGCCTCGAAGGCTGCCATCGAAAACGAGTTGAAGATTGCGCACGACATCCAGATGTCGATGTTGCCGAAGACCTTCCCACCTTATCCTGAGCGCGATGACATTGACATCTTTGGAACACTGAAGCCTGCCAAGGATGTGGGTGGCGACCTGTTCGACTTCTACATCCGCGACGAGAAACTCATCTTTTGCATTGGCGATGTCTCGGGCAAGGGTGTGCCTGCTTCATTGGTCATGGCCATGACGCGCTCGCTGTTCCGCAACATCTCCTCCCATCTGTGGGAGCCCGACCAGATAGCAAGGGGCCTCAACGACACGATGGCCGAGGGTAACGACACGAACATGTTCGTCACGCTCTTCATTGGCGTGCTCGACCTTCATACAGGCCATCTCAGCTATTGTAATGCCGGCCATGACTCTCCGCTGCTCATCGGCTCCGGCATCAGCCAGCTTCCCTGCGACTCGAACCTGCCTGTAGGCGTCATGCCCGACTGGGTCTACACCCGCCAGGAGAAGCAGCTTGGGCCAAAGGACACCATCTTCCTCTATACCGACGGCCTCAACGAGGCTGAGGACAGCATGCATGCCCAGTTTGGCGACGACCGCATTATCCGTGTGGCTGCAGCATGCCTGGCAGAGAATCAGGTGATGCCCACAACGATTGTCCGCAAGATGACCGATGCCGTGCACCGTTTCGTAGATGAGGCAGAGCAGAGCGATGACCTCACCATGCTGGCCATCAAATTTATGAGGAATGCGGAGTGAGATAAATCTGTTCTTTTGTTCTTATGTCTAAAACAAAAAAGGAATCTGTGTCTGAAACCAAAAATGAATATGTCCGTCAGGTAGCCGAGCAGAAATACGAGTTCGGCTTCACGACCGATGTGCATACGGAGATCATTCCCGTAGGCCTCAATGAGGATATCGTCCGTCTCATCTCAGCCAAGAAAGGCGAGCCCGAGTGGATGCTCGACTTCCGCCTGAAGGCCTTCCGCTACTGGCAGGAACAGACGGAGCCCAAATGGGGGCATGTACATGTGCCTCCCATCGACTATCAGGCCATCTCCTACTACGCCGACCCTATGGCCAATAAGCCCAAGGGCGATGGCAAGATCGACCCTCAGCTTGAAAAGACCTTCGATAAGCTGGGCATCCCCCTTGAGGAGCGACTGGCCCTTTCTGGCAACACCGCCGTCGATGCCATCATGGACTCTGTCAGCGTGAAGACCACCTTCAAGGAGAAGCTCCGCGAGAAGGGTGTCATCTTCTGCTCCATCGGCGATGCCATCAAGGAGCATCCCGACCTGGTGCGCCAGTATCTGGGCACAGTCGTGCCTTATCGCGACAACTTCTTCGCAGCACTCAACTCTGCCGTATTCTCCGACGGCTCGTTCGTCTATATCCCCAAGGGTGTGCGCTGTCCGATGGAGCTCAGCAGCTATTTCCGCATCAATGCCCGCAATACAGGACAGTTCGAGCGCACGCTCATCATTGCCGACGACGATGCCTACGTCTCCTATCTCGAAGGCTGCACGGCTCCGATGCGCGACGAGAACCAACTCCATGCCGCTATCGTGGAGATCATCGTCATGAATCGTGCAGAAGTGAAGTACTCCACCGTCCAGAACTGGTATCCTGGCGATGAGAACGGCAAGGGTGGTGTGCTCAATCTGGTCACGAAGCGTGGCGACCTGCGTGGCATCGACTCCAAGCTCTCCTGGACACAAGTAGAGACGGGCTCGGCTATTACCTGGAAATACCCTTCCTGCATCCTGAGAGGTGACAACTCGCAGGCAGAATTCTATTCCGTCGCTGTGACGAACAACTATCAGGAGGCCGATACGGGTACGAAGATGATTCACATCGGAAAGAATACGAAGAGTACCATTATCTCTAAGGGTATCTCTGCTGGTCATAGCCAGAATAGTTATCGCGGTCTTGTTCGCGCTGCTGCCACAGCCGATAATGCCCGCAACTACTCCTCCTGCGACTCGCTGCTCCTGGGTTCCGACTGTGGCGCCCATACCTTCCCCTACATGGACGTCCACAACGACACCGCCATCTTCGAGCACGAGGCCACCACATCGAAGATCTCCGAGGATCAGCTCTTCTATTGCAACCAGCGCGGCATCCCTACCGAGCAGGCCGTCTCGCTCATCGTCAACGGCTACGCCAAGGAGGTGCTGCAGAAGCTCCCGATGGAGTTTGCCGTCGAGGCCCAAAAGCTTTTAAGTGTTTCATTAGAAGGAACAGTAGGATAATTCAGCCGTGCGATATGGGCATCATTTGTGTCCATTTCTCTATATTGTAAGTTCCAGGATCGTATTCCTTATATTTTCCTTCGCGGTTGCGGGTTGCAAGGCGATCTTGAGGGGTAAGCCGGGAGGATTGATGCTGGTGACACGGGAGAAGCCTGCATCGAGGAGGAGTTGTTCGTCGGCGATTCGGCCAGCAATTAGCATGACGGGGACATGATGTCGTTGGGCCCGTTGGAGGATGCCGAAGGGGAGTTTTCCCATCAGTGTCTGACGGTCAGCAGAGCCCTCGCCAGTGATTACAAGATCTGCGTCTTGCAGCAGGTCGTCGAAATGGATGGTATCCAGCAGAAGGTCGATGCCAGAGCAACAGTCGGCATTCATGTATTGCAGGAAAGCATAGCCCAAGCCGCCAGCTGCGCCTGCACCAGGCATGTTTTGACAGTCGCGTCCCAGATGCTTGGCTGATGCCTCCGCAAACCGTTTGGCACGAGCATCGAGAGCAAACACCATATCTGGTGATGCCCCTTTCTGAGGCGCGAACACATGTGCCGCACCTTGTTCACCACAAAGCGGATTGGTGACATCCGTTGCTATCGTGAAACTAACGTCATCCAATTCACGCACATCATCCCAAGAATTTCCTTTGGCAAAGGCATCAATAATCGCCCGCAGCATACCTATGCCGCAATCGCTGGTAGCACTCCCGCCAAGTCCTACGATGATATGTTTGCAACCTCGTCTTACGGCATCCACCACCAGCTGGCCCGTGCCGTAGCTCGTGGCCACCATCGGATTGCGCTCCTCTGGCGATAGCAGCGTCAGCCCACTGGCCTTGGCAATCTCTATCACAGCCGTATCGCCCTGTATGAGATACGATGCCACAATCGTTCGCATCAGCGGATCCTTCACGTTGACCTCTACTATCTTGCCACCCATCACTGCATGGAAAGCCTCCAAGAATCCCTCGCCGCCATCGCTGACAGGCACTTGCACCACCTGCGCATCAGGCATCTTTGCATAAACACCCTCGCTTGCCGCCTGATTAGCCTCAGCCGATGTCAGACAACCCTTAAACGAATCAATTGCTACGATGATTTTCATATGCCCTCCTTCCTTACTTTAAAGCTTTCTGCGCTGCAGCAATACCCGCCAAACGACCATTGACCACGATATCTGCCACACCATTTCCACCCAGACGATTGGCACCATGCAGCCCACCAGTCACCTCGCCTGCAGCATAGAGTCCAGGGATGGGCGTTCCGTCGGCCTTCAGCACTTGCGTATCAGTATTCACGCTCAGACCGCCCATCGTGTGGTGGATGGCGGGGGTGACGCAGACGGCATAGTACGGTGCGGTCTCCAATGCGGCCGTCATCTGTGCAGCACTACGCCCGAAGTCCTCATCGACACCTGCTTTCTGTTGGGCGTTGTAGCGGTTCAGCGTGGCTTCAAGATCAGCGGCAGGGATGTCTATAGCGCTAGCCAATTCCGCAACGGTATTCCCCTCCTTGAGCAGATGCTGGTTGGCATACGTCTCGATGGAGGCCAACGACTTTCTTACACCATGGTCGAAGATGAGGAAAGCCTCGCCCCGCGTCTGCTTCAGGATGGCTGCTGACACGACATCGCGTGTATCCATCTCGTTACAGAAGCGCATGCTTTCGTGATTCACCAGAATGGCACCGTTGCCGCGTACAGCCTCCGTTATCAGAATATGGTTTGTGGCCTCTGCCGTAGGATGAATCTGAATGTTCGCCATCTGGATGGTTGCACCTCCGATGGCCGTCATCCAACCAAAGGCATCGCCTGTGGCACCAGGATGGTTCAGCGTGGCAAAACCCTTGAGTGAGGGCTGCAGGCTGGCCACCATCTCCAGATTGGCGCCAAAGCCTCCCGTGGCAATGATCACAGCCTTTGCCGTTAGCGAATACGTGCTGCCGTTGGCATTTTGCACCTTCACGCCCGTCACACTGCCATCGACAGCAGAGAGCAGGTCTAATACCTTGTTCGATGTGCGTATCTCGATGTTTTTACTCGTTGTGGCATCCTTAAGAATCTTCATCAGATGCGGACCGATGGCCGAGCCACCCTTTGGGCGATGTGTGCGCTTCACGCTACTGCCACTCATCAGTCCCACGTCGTTCAGATCAGCACCAAGCCCCGTCAGCCACGAGATGGTTACGGGGGCGTGTTCCACCAAGTTCTCCACCAACGACGGGATATTCTCGTATTTGCCGCCTTTCATCGTGTCGTCGTAGAACAGTTTCTTGCTGTCCTCGATGCCGAGTCCCTTCTGGATATCCGTCTCTGCCGCGTTGATGCCGCCCGTGGAGTTGTTGGTATTACCACCGATGATGCCCTGCTTCTCCAGCACAATGATCTTCAGATTATTTGCCGTTTCTGCTGCTGCCACAGCTGCGGAGAGCCCGGCACCGCCAGCACCAATCACGACGATGTCGCATGTGCCGTCTTTGTAGATCTTGTCCCCACCAACCGGCTTTCCCATCGCAGCCTCCAGGGCCATATTGATGGCATCGATGACACCCGTTGAGGTCAGCGTGGCACCCGTGATGCCATCCACCTCAACGTTCATCTCTTCCGTTCTGCCCACAGCACTCTCACAGATGCTGTTAATCGTCTCTTGCGCGAAGCTCGACTCCGACTGGCTGACAACGGTCACCTTCGCCACCTGATGGTCCTCTACCGTCACCTTGACGATAATCGTTCCACTGCGTCCCTCACCGCTGCCCGTCCACTCACCGTCCTGCAACTGTTCCATAACAGGCACCACAGCCGGGCTATCCTCGTTGGCACAGGCCACGAACATCCATAATCCACAGATGAGCCACGCACCCATCAACCATCGCATATTCCTTTTCATCGCTGATACGATTTCCATCTGTTTCATCATATTTTTTCTATAACTCTATCTCCGGCTCCCAAAGATGGCGAGACATATCCACATGACCATTAGGCTTGAAACGGACGCCTTCATCCTCTAAGAGTGGACGCTGGCGACTCCAGCCTGGGGCTGTGCGACCTTCTTGATTGACCACACGATGACAGGGAAGTGACTCAGCTCCAGGCGTATATCTCAAAGTGCGACCAACCATCCGCGAATGACTGGGCCAGCCTGCCAAGGCTGCGATATGTCCATAGGTAGTCACTCGTCCGCGAGGTATCTGGCTGACGATGTTCAGCACGGCATCGCAAAACGCCTGTGCCTGCTCAGGCGACATCCTGTCAGGGTAGTCGTGCATCAAAAGTTTTTTGTACTGTTTGCTGTATTGTTATCTGTCTTGATAGCGTTGTTCGATAATCGTCCAGTCCACAATTCCCCATAGTGCAGCCAGGTGGTCTGGCCGACGGTTCTGGTAGTCCAAATAGTAGGCATGCTCCCAAACGTCGAAAGTCAGCAGCGGCTTCAGACCCTTCTGAACAGGATTGGCAGCATTAGCCTCCTGCGTAATCACAAGCTTGCCATCCTGATCAGCCGACAGCCACGCCCAGCCAGAGCCGAAGAGCGTGGCACCAGCCTTCTGGAATGCATCCTTGAATGCCTCGAACGACCCAAAGTCGCGCACGAGAGCCTCAGCGAGTTTACCCGTAGGCGCATTGTTATCCATAGGAGCTGCAAACTGTCCGAAGTAAAGCTCATGATTCAGTATTTGCCCCGCATTATTCAGAATGCCACCCTGTGCCTTACACACAATCTCCTCCAGAGTCATCTCCTCGAATCCACTCCCAGGCAACAGCCCATTGAGATTATTCACATACGCCGCCAGATGCTTCCCATGATGAAACTCCAGCGTCTGTCTGCTAATCACCGGCTCCAGAGCCTCCGCTGCATACGGCAGCGCCATCAATTCAAACTTTCCCATATCTTCTGTCTTTTTGAATGAATCATATTTCATTTGGCAAAGATACGAAGACTTTCCGAGATTTCCAAACAAACTGGCAGAATTGTTTCGC
>JAEETC010000333.1 GCA_016286585.1 Prevotella sp.
TGAAGATGTGTGTGTCGTTTATGGGCAACGAGCGGATGATGCAGGACGGGGAGAGCAAACAGAAGATACTCAGCAGTTCGTATAACGAGTTGGACAACCTGACTTCGTATTTCTCGAAACTGCGCGATATCACGTTCAGCGATTCCACCGAAATTCCTTTGGTGAAGTCACGCTTTTCGCTTCGCAGTCTGATGGAGGAATGTATCGGCAAGCAGAACGTTCCGTCGGACAAGGATGTGAAGATGGAGATTGTGGCCGGGGACGATTTGGAGATACGGGCCGACCGTATGCATCTGGCAAATATCGTCTGCAACCTGCTGGAGAATGCCATCAAATACTCTCGTGAGGCCGTGACCATCAGGATTGACTATCAACAACGCACGGACGGACTGCTGCAAATTACTGTGGCGGACAATGGCATCGGCATCGTAAAGGCTGACCAGCGGTATGTATTTGACAAGTTCTACCGCAGCGAGTCGGCAAAAGACCAGGCCATCCCCGGCATCGGGCTTGGACTGAGTTATGTAAGACTTCTGGTCGAAGCCCATGGCGGAACGATTACATTTGAAAGCATTGAGGGCAAGGGTACGACATTCACCATTTTAATACCACAGACGGATGGAAAAGATTAGAATATTGCTCGTTGACGATGACCGCCAGAACTCGGAGTTGCTAAGGAAGTTCTTAGAGGTGGAAGGCTATGAAGTCTTTTACGCCGAGAATGGGCATAATGGTTGGGAAACATTTACTACAACCAAGCCCGATTTGGTCTTGCTCGACATCAACATGCCGTTGATGAACGGCTTCGAGTTGGCACGAAAGATACGTGAGCAAGACCGCGATGTGCTTATCTTCTTCCTCACCGACCGAACGGAAAAGGCCGACCGCCTGAAAGGCTTCGACTTGAAAGGTAATGACTATATCCCCAAACCGTTCTATCCCGAAGAACTGATTGCCAAGATCCGTGAGCGTTTCGAGCATCGCCAGGCTTCGTTACCCTCGCGTATGGTCATTGGCCAGACCATTTTCGACAGCAACCTCTCCACGATTGAATATGCCGGAACAGTACAACACCTCTCTGCCCGCCAGTCGGAGATTCTCGCCATCTTAGCCCAGCATATCGGCCAGACCGTAGAGCGTTCGTATCTGCTGGAACACGTCTGGGGAAACGATAGTTATGCCAACTCCCTCGCCCTCAACGTCCAGATAACCTATATCCGCAAGATGCTCGAACCCGACACCAGCATCTCCATCGTGTCCCTCAAGAAGCGCGGGTATAGGTTGGAGGTGATAGAATCTACTTAAAGAAAGTGGTGCTATTTAATCGTTCAGGGTTTGGGGCGATTTATGAATCATTCGACTTGATTTTTGTGAAATCTACTCGGATTAGTGCGACTTTATCTTTTCAATTAGGAGATAAGCATCTCTAACTGATTCGAGAGACGTGACGATGTTCGCGTTATTTCCCTCCACAGCTTCAACGAATGCGGATAGTTCGTTGAAATAGCCTTGGGAATATATTTGGTTGTTGGGAAATACTGGAATGAAGTTGTTGAGGACGTGAAGGTATTCGATGTTCTTATTGTGGGGATGGACTTTCTCGATAGGAATGCCGAGGATGATGGAAGGTTTTGGCTCGAAAGTCAATTCTTCCATCTGAGAGAAGCGGTAGATACCCTTTGATGTGCAGACTTTGAGGGATTCTTCGGCGGCTGTCCAGGTGTAGGCGGTGGAGAGTTCAAGAGTGCCAACGATGTGGGGATGACGCAGTATAATGATGTAGGACGCTGGGGAGACTTGCTGGCAAGCGATGATTTCGGACTTGCCAAAGAGATAAGTCACGAGATCAAGCGGATGGATGTAAAGGTCGAGTAGAGCATCGCCTTCTGGATAGTTGCCTGTGAGGTAATGGAGGTCATAACTGATAAGATGCTCTTTGTGCAGATGCTTTTGAAGGATCTGCACGGCAGGAGCATAACGTTTCTGCAAGCCAACCATAGCAATGGGTGAGCCATAAAGTCTTTGTTTGTCTATAAGTGCATCAAGTTCCTGTAGTGATTGGCAGGG
>JAEETC010000334.1 GCA_016286585.1 Prevotella sp.
AGGCGGGGTTGTGGCCCAGACGGCGGAATTCGTCGATACGGTCATCGCGGCGCATGTACCATCCGATGTGGTGGGTGTGACTCACCACAATCTTGGCAATGGCTGTTGCCCAGCTGCCGCCGCCGATAATCGCTATCTTACCACAGTCGTACATAAGAACCTATTTTTTTAGACATAAGAACACATTTTGCCATTCACTTTCATGCGTAGCCTTATATTTCTTATGTTCTTCTGTCAAAAATATTATTCGTTACATTTGTCTATCCACTGCTGGATGTCATCGACAGAAGGCTTCTGCATGTTGAGCTTGAACTTCTTGACGATGTCGCCGATCTTCTGCTGCAGGCCCTGGGCCTTCTCAGAGGAGATGTTCTGCACGAGGTTGAAGCCGGCCTTGCGGAGCACGGGTACCCACTCCTCGGCAACACCGATCTCGGCCCACTCGGCGGGAGTAGACTGGGGAATCTTCTTCTCGGGCTTCATCTGGGGGAAGAACAAAACTTCTTGGATGAAGGTCTTGCCCGTCATGAGCATCACCAGACGGTCGATGCCGATGCCGATGCCCGAGGTGGGAGGCATACCGTACTGCAGGGCACGGAGGAAGTCCTGATCGATGATCATCGCCTCGTCGTCGCCTTTGTCGGCTAATTTCATCTGTTCTACGAAACGCTCCTCCTGGTCGATGGGGTCGTTGAGCTCGGAGTAGGCATTGGCCAGCTCCTTGCCGTTGACCATCAGTTCGAAGCGCTCGGTGAGTCCGGGTTTAGAGCGGTGCATCTTCGTCAGCGGAGACATCTCGACGGGATAGTCGGTGATGAAGGTGGGCTGGATGAAGGTGCCCTCGCAGAACTCGCCAAAGAGTTCGTCGATGAGCTTGCCCTTGCCCATGGTCTCGTCGACATCCATGCCCTTTGACAGGCAGAAGGCACGAATCTCCTCCTCGGTCTTGCCGTTGCAGTCGAAGCCGGTCTTCTCCTCGATGGCCTCGAGGATGGGCAGACGACGGTAGGGGGCCTTGAACGAAACGATGTTGCCGTCGATCTCGCGCTCGGGCTTACCGTTGACGGCGATACAAATGGTCTCCAAGAGCTTCTCTGTGAACGACATCATCCAGTTGTAGTCCTTATACTGCACATAGAGCTCCATGCAGGTGAACTCGGGGTTGTGGTTGCGGTCCATGCCCTCGTTGCGGAAGTTCTTGCCTATCTCGTAGACGCCTTCGAAGCCGCCCACGATGAGTCGCTTCAGATAGAGCTCTGTGGCAATGCGCATATACATGTCCTGATCGAGGGCATTGAAGTGGGTTATGAACGGACGGGCCGAAGCACCACCGGCAATCATCTGGAGCGTTGGTGTCTCTACCTCAGTATATCCGGCATCATCCAGCACCTTGCGCAGGGTACGGATCACTGTAGCACGCTGGAGGAACGTATCCTTGACACCCTCGTTCACCACGAGGTCGACGTAACGCTGACGATAGCGCAGTTCGGGATCATCGAACTTGTCGTAAGCCATGCCGTCCTTATATTTCACAATGGGCAGGGGCTTCAGGGCCTTCGACAACAGGGTGAGCTCCTGAGCATGGACGCTGATCTCGCCTGTCTGGGTACGGAACACAAATCCCTTCACGCCGATGAAGTCGCCAATATCGAGCAACTTCTTGAAGACGACGTTGTAGAGGTCCTTGTTCTCGTCGGGACAGAGGTCGTCGCGAGTGATATATACCTGAATGCGGCCTTTCGAGTCCTGTAACTCTGCAAAGGCGGCCTTTCCCATGACGCGACGGCTCATCATACGGCCGGCAATTGACACCTGGCGAGGCTCGTCTTCGTCACGGAAATTGTCACGTATGTCTGTGGAAAAGGCATTAGTAGGGTATTCGGCTGCGGGATAGGGATCGATGCCCATGTTGCGCAGCTCTTGCAGGCTCTCGCGCCTGCCGATTTCTTGTTCACTAAGTTCTAAAATGTTCATCTTAAATATTCGAATATTTTACTTTTATGGGTGCAAAGTTACGAAAATATCCCGAAAAAAGCAAGATTAGGGTAAATATT
>JAEETC010000335.1 GCA_016286585.1 Prevotella sp.
GATGGTTACTTCGTGCTGCCTTACACCATCCAGAACTATCTCGCCGACCAGAGCATCTGGGGCAAGGTTTCTACCGATCTGCCTGAGTTCGACGCTGCCGAGAAGGCCGTTGACGCAGAGCTCGATCGTCTGCTGAACATCAAGGGTAAGCGCTCCGTTGACTCTATCCACAAGGAACTCGGCCATATCATGTGGGAGTATGTGGGTATGGGTCGCACCGCTGAGGGCCTGAAGACTGGTCTGAAGAAAATGCACGAACTGGAGAAGGAGTTCGACGAGAACCTCTTCGTTCCTGGAACCAAGGAAGGCTTGAACATCGAGCTCGACAAGGCTATCCACCTGCGCGACTTCTTCACCATGGGTCAGCTCGTTGCTTTCGACGCTCTCTCTCGTAACGAGTCCTGCGGCGGACACTTCCGCGAGGAGTACCAGACCGAGGAAGGCGAAGCTAAGCGCGACGATGAGAACTACTTCTATGTTGGCTGCTGGGACTACAAAGGCAAGGGCAACGAGCCTGAGCTCATCAAGGAGCCGCTGGAGTACGAGGCTATCAAGGTACAGACACGTAACTATAAGAACTAAACACTATGGCAAAGAATATTTCATTCACAATAAAGTTCTGGCGCCAGAACGGCCCCAAGGACCAGGGACATTTCGATCAGCACGAGATGCATGATATTCCCGATGATACCTCGTTCCTCGAGATGCTCGACATCTTGAACGAGGAGCTCATCAACGAAGGCAAGGAGCCCTTCGTATTCGACCACGACTGCCGCGAGGGTATCTGCGGTATGTGCTCGCTCTACATCAATGGTACGCCTCACGGACTCACCGAGCGTGGCGCTACCACCTGTCAGCTTTACATGCGTCGCTTCAACGATGGTGATGTGATCACCGTTGAGCCTTGGCGCTCAGCTGCCTTCCCTGTAATCAAGGACTGTATGGTAGACCGTAACGCCTTCGATAAGATCATCCAGGCTGGCGGCTACACCACGATCCGCACAGGTCAGGCTCAGGATGCCAATGCCATCCTGATTCCTAAGGAGGATGCAGACGAGGCTATGGACTGCGCATCTTGCATCGGCTGTGGCGCTTGCGTGGCAGCTTGTAAGAACGGCTCGGCTATGCTCTTCGTATCGTCTAAAGTGTCTCAGCTCGCCCTGCTTCCCCAGGGTCGCGTAGAGGCTGCCCGTCGTGCAAAGGCTATGGTAATGGCTATGGAAGAGGCCGGCTTCGGCAACTGCACCAATACCCGTGCTTGCGAGGCTGTCTGCCCGAAGAACGAGACCATCGCCAACATCGCCCGCCTGAACCGCGAGTTCATCAAGGCCAAGCTGGCAGACTAATATTAAATAGGTAGAGCCTCCCAAAGGATCGCCCTTTGGGAGGTCTGCCTTTTCTCTCATCTCCATCGCTCGATGGTGGCAGGATACACATTATTAATATTATTATTAGCTTACAGATTAGTGTTACACAAAGAGTGTTGGTCGAATAATCAATATATGAAAACAGCAAGACTTTTATTTTTACTTATCTGTTTAATTGCAAGTAATAGCATCCTGTCAATGGAAAAAGACTCTATACAATACATCTATTCCACAGAAGAAATGGAAGAAGTATCCCAATTCATTTCTAAGAGATTTGGAGATTACGACATGGTTATGGGCGAGAAAAACTCCGAAGGTCCTCGCATAGATATAGCCATCATAGAACCAACCAAAAAGCGAAACTACTACACTTTATGTACCATCGGGTTAGGTGCTTACATGATGAACATTGATGAAGAGAAATCTCCCTTAGCTCAAGAGTATATCGAATTACTTATATACTTACCTGCAAATTGGCTTATCAGTCCGGAGAAATTCAATGATGAGAATAACTTTTGGCCTGTTAGACTATTGAGGTCTACTGCTCGTATTCCCTATTATGAGGATAGCTACCTGACTTTTGGTCATACTGTCAGCAGCTCAGAAGAAGCAACTTATGCAGCTAACACAGACAAGGTAGGAGCAATCTTGCTAAGTCCTGTTCCAGACCCATTAGAACC
>JAEETC010000108.1 GCA_016286585.1 Prevotella sp.
ATTGTAGGTCCCAGTGGAGCGGGGAAAACCACTTTGCTGCAGATTATCGGGACCCTGGATAAACCTGACACAGGGACAGTATGTATTGATGATGTTAATGTCACTTCTCTCAGTCAGAAAAAACTATCGGGCTTCAGGAATACCAGACTGGGCTTCGTGTTTCAGTTTCATCAACTGTTGCCAGAGTTTACGGCTATTGAGAATATTATGATTCCTGCCTATATCGCAGGGAAATCCCGAAAGGAAGCCCGTATGAGGGCAGAGGAATTGCTGCAGTTCATGGGGCTAAGTGAACGAGTTTCACATAAGCCCAATGAATTGTCGGGTGGTGAAAAACAACGTATCGCTGTGGCACGTGCTCTTATGAATAATCCTTCCGTCATTCTAGCTGATGAGCCTTCTGGCTCTCTTGATACAAAGAATAAGGAAGAACTTCACCAATTGTTTTTCGACCTGCGTGATAAGTATGGTCAGACGTTTGTCATTGTCACCCATGATGAATCATTGGCGGCCATCACCGACCGTACCATTCATCTGCGTGACGGCTTAATAGAAACCCCGGAAATATGCTTAAACTCGGAGACTACAATACCCTCAGAATAAGGAAACGTACGGAATACGGCCTCTATTTGGATGGTGGTGAAGAGGGTAATATCCTTTTGCCTAATCGTTATGTGTCTAAAGATATGCGTATCGGTGACGAGATAGAGGTTTTTATTTATCTTGATCAGGAAGAGCGTACGATTGCGACGACAGAACATCCTATTGCCAAGGTCGGTGAGTTCGCCTATCTGGAATGTGCCTGGACGAATGAGTATGGTGCCTTTCTGCGATGGGGACTTATGAAAGACCTCTTTTGTCCGTTCAGGGAACAGAAGACCCGGATGGAGATAGGGAAGACGTATTATGTCTATATCATGGAGGATGAGAAAACCCATCGTCTGATGGCCACGGCGAAGGTTGAACGTTATCAGAAGAATGACGGGCGACAGAGGGTTCTTGATTTCGCGGAGGTCCTGCTCCGTTATCTTTATGAGCATGACGGCCATTGCGATTTGGGTGACAAATCGCCTGCAGAAGAGATATACGAGCGTTTCCAGGTATCCAAGAAGGATTACAAAAAAGCCATCGGCGACCTCTATCGCCGACGGCTTATTACTATTTCGGAAGAAGGAATCCAGCTTATTTAACCGATTCTTCAACTGAGCCCTAACAAAGGCTTGAGGTCATCTTCTTTGTACAGAATCCATACAGAGGTGGCCAAGAAAGCCAAGAATAGGTAAATAATACACATTTGAGCACGTTTAGGGCCCGTCTTCTTAACAGGGACAGTGGCACTTTGAAGAGTCGTGAATGCTGGCGTTTCTTCCTGTACTTTTGCCTCTGCCTCCTGTACTTGAGCTGCCACTTGCTGGTATATATTTAATTGTAGCTGCATTTCATTTTGGAGATCAGCTTTTCTTGTTTGCGTATGTTGGGATAAAACATCGCGGTTTGAATCCGAAAAGCGGGCATAGCGGTCACGAGCCTGTTCATAACGGGCTTTCGCCTCACCGTAAATCTTCTTATTATAATCTAAGTCAACCCGAGCCTTGCTAGTACGGTAATCTGTAATGAACTTCTGTAAGCGAGTCTTTACGGAATCGGCCATAGTTGCACAGATAAGGGCATTCTGGTCTGTCACGTTAATGGTGATAACCATTGTTTTCTTGTCCACATCGCAGACAACCTTCTTGTCCAAGGCTTTAACAATCTCTGCTTGCTCCTTAGTTAATCTGAAAGGATTAAGTGTCTTGCTTTCTTCCTCTTCTTTATCTGAAATCAGACTTTTTATCCAGCCAATGAGTAGTCCTGGCGCTTTAAGAACTGATGACCACCATGGTGATTTCTGCTCATTCTCCAAGTACTCATAGTAAGTCATAGTGCGATCCGATTCGCCTGCATCCTTATTGCCTTCAATCGTCACGAGTACAGGGAAAAGCGATGTCTTGAAGTCGACGGAGTTCATCAAATCTGGATAGAGTGTAGGGAAGAGAGCCTCAGTCGCATTACCCATGGCACCAGAGATGTTAATGCCGAAGCTACTGGCCAAGGATGACAGGGAACTTGTGCTTCTCCTGCTGGAGAGCTCCGGGGAGAGCTTCACCTCGCACTGGTAATAATTAGGGATGCTTAATGCAAAGATTGCTGCAATCACGAAAGTGATGGGAAGTACTTTATAGTAAAGCTTCTTGTGCTTCAGTAAGTCGCGGAAGATTTTGCCGAAATCAATTGACGACTCTTCTTCCTGCTCTTCAATATACTTATTTTCCTCGTTCATGACAATTCTATTTTAGCAAGTTTGCAACACTAACAAACATGGTAGCCAGTGAGGCTGCACTGGTACCAAGTCCCATCCACTGAGCCACGGACATGTTATCACGTGGTCCCTTTGTTGGAACAACCACCTCACATCCGGGTTCAATCGTTCCCTTGGAAGCTTTGGCAATGGTACCATTCTGATAGATGATAAATACACTGGATTTGCGGGCACGACGACCATAGCCGCCGGCTTGCTCAATATAATACTTGTAATCCTGTTTCTCTTTATAAGCTACAGTATTGGGCTTCAATATATCGCCAGAGATACGTACAGTACGACTATAACGAGGAATGATCAGTTGGTCACCATCTTGAACCTCCACATCTTCGTCTCCACCAGGATTGGCTAAAGCTTCGTCAAGGTGAATGCCAACAGTGTAAGTTGTTTCAAGGGCCAACTGTTCCAAACTTATGGAATCCTTGCTGTCGGCAGTCTGCTTCGCCATTCTGAGTAGATCTTGCATACGGGCACGTTCTGCTTCAGACATCTGACGAACGAGGCGTGCTCCACGTACATAAGCACCAGGTAGAACACCGCCAGCAGCCTTAACCACATCGCTTACACGCTGATTCTTCTGATCCATTGTATAACGTCCTTGGAATGCAATTTCTCCTTCAACACTGACACGGATTGGATTTTGGAATACTGGACTCTTACGTACTTGAACAATATCATAGGGCTCTAGCGTAAAGCCGTCTTCACCGTTGTATTCAAAATCTGGTTTGAGCTGGAAACTGAACGTCTTAGCTATCTCCATAGTGGCATTGGTTGCCTCCGGATCTCGTAATCTTCGTGTGACGTCCACCTTGACTGTAGAGGCCGCATCAGTCAGTCCTCCAGCTTGAAGAATCAGATCTTCAATTTTCATGTTGTCTGCATATTCATAAGTACCAGGGAAGATAACCTCGCCGTCAATGGTTAACGTACGGAGGTTTTGGTGCTCTGCCAAGGTTGGTATGAAGAGAACATCCTCATTTTTGAGAGGCACGTCAGCGGTTGTGCCGTTGAGAATACCTTCAAGGTCGATGGATATTACTTCTTGAGTACGATTAGGCTTCATGCGTCGCATCACTGCACGAGAGGTCATAGCCTCTTCTGTCACACCGTCAGCATTCTCGATCAGCGAGCGTATACTATTGACCTTTTCACCTAACTGATACATTCCAGGCCGGAATACAGCTCCCTTTACCTCTACCATGTTCTCATAGCGGTCATAAATGGAGTCAACAGATACAACGTCGCCATCGGCAACCTTAAAGTTTGAAAAGTCAAACTCCTCAATATTGTGTACACTCTTCATCTGGCCATTGTTTCGCAGAACCCGCAAAGACTTCTTATAGGCATTGCTGACAAAACCTCCACAATAATTCAAGAGTGTTGCCAGACTTTCGTCCTTACGCATCTCATAGGCCATCGGACGCTTCACCTGACCCTCTATATCAACAATACTCTCATAAGGACCAACTTGAATGACATCATTATCCACCAAATGAACATTACCTGCCAAACGACCATTAAGGATGAACTGGTATACATCAATCGTAGAGATGAGTTTCCCTTGACGGTATACCTTGATGTCACGTAGTGTTCCCAAATCGCTGATGCCTCCAGCCATATACAAAGCATGGAATACGGTAGCAAAGGCACTCAGCGTATAGGTTCCTGGCGCACGGACTTCACCCATCACGTTGACAAGTATAGACCTTGTCTGTCCTACAGACACTTTGATGTCAGAACTGGAATAATAGGTGCCTAACTTACTGCGTATGCGACTTTGAGCAGATGCAACGGAGAGTCCTGAGACATGTACGGGTCCATAGTCTGGAACAGTCACATCGCCTTCAGGGCTGACTGTCAGTTTTTCACTCTTTTGGGTATCACCATAGACATCGATAATGAGTTGATCGCCAGGACCTAAAACATAATTTTGCGGTGTGGCGATATTCATTTGGGGCTCAAATGTAAGTGACTTTTTATTAAAGATGTCGCGCCCGAAGACCTTCTTTCTATGGGTAGTTCCTGGTCCTGCAACATATTCAGGTGCTAATGCTCCTTCATGGGTGACAATGTCATTGTCATTGACTTCATTGTTGGTACGCATTCTGTCTTTAGCATTACCCAAAGCATTATCAACAGTATCGTCAAGTCCTCGATTTGTGATTTGCTTGGCGTATTGCTGACGCATCTGCTGAATTTGTCCCATTGTGGCTCCTTTCTGTAAAAGTTTAGCCGCAATGTCAGATTCAGAAGCACCGGATTTCTTTTGCTGGATAGCATATTCAATCACCTGACTGTCTGTCATTTTTTGTCCAAATGACGAGACTGATGTGCAGAGGGAAACAAGGGTAATAAAGAATATCTTATTCATACGCTATAAATTGAATACCTATTATTGCTTATAAGATTAGAATTCTGCCGACTTCGGCGTTCTGGGGAAGGGAATGACGTCGCGGATGTTTTGCATACCTGTGACGAAGAGAATCAGACGTTCAAAGCCCAGTCCGAAGCCTGCATGTGGACAGGTTCCCCAGCGGCGGGTGTCAATATACCACCACAGGTGGGTCTGGTCCATCTCGCGGCGCTCAATCTCCGCCATCAGTTTATCATAAGATTCCTCACGGACGGAACCGCCGATAATCTCACCGATTTGTGGGAACAACACATCTGTGCCCTGCATGGTAGGACCAGGGGCTACAGCACCCTTGTAACCTACAGAACCATTCTCTCCGGTATCTCCGGGTTTTCCGGTAGTTCCTGGATTCTGTTTCATATAGAACGACTTAAAGGCACGTGGATAGTCGGTCATGATAACGGGCTTCTTGAAATGCTCCTCCACAAGGTAGCGCTCATGTTCAGAGGCCAAGTCATCGCCCCAATTGCAGGGGAACTCAAACTTCTTGCCGTTCTTGATGGCCTCTTGCAGAATCTCGATTCCCTGGGTGTATGGTAGACGGACGAAACGATCTTTCAGAACTCCCTCCAGACGCTGGATGAGGGTCTTGTCAATCATCTGGTTCAGGAAGGCGAGGTCGTCCTTGCAGTTGTCAAGGGCCCACCGCACGCAGTATTTGATAAAGTCCTCCTCAAGGTCCATCAGTTCTTCTTGGTTGAGGAACGCTACTTCGGGCTCTACCATCCAGAACTCTGCCAGATGGCGTGGTGTGTTGCTGTTCTCTGCACGGAAGGTGGGACCGAAGGTGTAGATGGCTCCTAAAGCCGTGGCTCCGAGCTCTCCCTCTAACTGGCCGGAGACGGTCAGTGATGTCTGCTCGCCGAAGAAATCGTCGTCGTAGATGATCTTTCCCTGCTCGTCTTTCTTCAGGTCGTAAAGGTTCTTTGTCGTTACCTGGAACATGTTACCAGCACCCTCGCAGTCGCTGGCTGTAATCAACGGTGTGTGGAAGTAGAAGAATCCATGCTCATGGAAATAGGTATGGATGGCCATCGCCATGTTATGCCGGATACGCATGACGGCACCAAAAGTGTTGGTGCGCAGACGCATGTGGGCATTTTTGCGCATGACTTCGAACGACTGCCCTTTCTTCTGCATCGGATAGGTGTTGTCGCAAAGACCATATATCTCCAGTTTTGTAGCCTGAATCTCACTACTCTGTCCAGCTCCCTGGCTCTCTACCAGCACACCCTCTGCACAGATACAAGATCCTGTTGTGATATCCTTCAGGATCTGCTCGTCGAATTTTGTCGGGTCAACGACCACCTGTACATTCTTAATGGTGGAACCATCGTTCAAGGCAATAAAGTCAACTGCTTTTGAAGAGCGGTGCGTGCGTACCCAACCCTTCACGCAGATGTCTTTACCATATTCTGTACTTTTCAGTACATCGATAATCTTTGTTCGTTTCATTCTAAATTGTCAATTATCAATTACTCGTAAGCTCCCATGCGCAGACGATCTACCTCCTCCTCTGTGAGGTAGCGCCAGTCGCCACGCTTCAGGTTCTTCTTCGTCAAACCGGCAAACTGCACACGGTCGAGTTTCTGTACACGATAGCCTAAGGACTCGAAGATTCGGCGCACGATGCGGTTCTTGCCACTGTGAATCTCGATACCTACCTGCTTCTTGTCGGTAGGACTTGCATATTGCACGTCGTCGGCCTTGATCTCACCGTCTTCGAGTTGGATGCCATCAGCAATCTGCTGCAGGTCGTGGGCTGTTACGTTCTTGTCAAGGTAAACATGATAGATCTTCTTCTTCAAGAACTTCGGGTGAGTCAATTTCGAGGCGAGGTCTCCATCGTTGGTCAACAGGAGAACACCTGTGGTATTGCGGTCCAGACGACCTACGGGGTAAATGCGTTCCGGGCATGCGTTCTTCACGAGGTCCATCACGGTTTTACGTTGCTGGGGATCGTCGCTGGTTGTCACATAATCCTTTGGCTTGTTCAACAGGACGTAGACTTTCTTCTCGATCTTTACGGGCTGGTCGTGGAACATCACCACGTCAGTGCGCAGTACCTTCGTTCCTAATTCGGTCACTACCTCTCCGTTTACCGTCACTACACCAGCCTGGATGAACTCGTCGGCCTCACGACGGCTGCAGATGCCTGCGTTGGCTAAGAACTTGTTCAAGCGAAAGGGCTCGTTGGGATCGATGTTCACCTCCTTATACTCGATGCGCTTCTTCATGCTGTATTTAGCATTCGGATCGTAATCGGCACCATGCTGACGAGGCCCTTTCTTATAAGGATTGTAGGGCTTGCCATAAGGCTTCTGGAAAGGTTTGCCATAACCACCCTGGCGCTGGTAACCCTGACCTTGGCGGGGCTGATAACCGCCTTCTTGTCCCTGACGAGGTTGGTAACCACCCTGTCCCTGACGGGGCTGATAACCACCCTGGCGAGATTGGTAGCCGCCTTGACCCTGATAACCGCCTTGACGAGACTGATAGCCCCCTTGGCGAGGTTGGTAGCCTCCCTGACGAGACTGATATCCGCCTTCTTGTCCCTGACGAGGACGATAGCCTCCGTTGTAGTTGTTTCGGGGACGATACTCCTCACGCGGTGTACTGCTCTCACGAAGGGCTGCTCCGAATCCCTCGGGACGGAACCCGTCTTCGTCGCTGTCGTGTCGACGGTAGTCTGTACGCTCAAAGGTGGGGCGCTGACTTGTATGTATACGTGGACGCGGTGCGCGTCTTGTCTCTCTCTGAAAACCTTCCTGTTGTGTTGGTTCTTCTTGCTTCTTTTCGTTATTCTCGAAATCCATGTTCTGTATGTTTTTGATATTGAAGATAAATTATATGCCTGTGTATGTGGAGGGACTGATGGCGCGGAGCTCTTCCTTTACGTCATCGCTCACTTCGAGGGTCTCGATAAAATCGCGGATCTTCTCTGCCGTCAGTTTCTCGTTGGTCCTGGTCAGGGCCTTCAGCGTCTCATAAGGGTTGGGATAGGCTTCCCGGCGCAGGATAGTCTGGATGGCCTCTGCCACGACGGCCCAAGTGTTGTCAAGGTCTTCTGCCAGCTTTTCCTCGTTGAGAATCAGCTTACGGAGGCCCTTCAGCGTACTCTGGAAAGCAATCAGGGCATGTCCCATGGGAACACCTACGTTGCGTAGTACGGTAGAGTCGGTGAGGTCGCGCTGCAGACGGCTTACCGGCAGTTTGGCAGCCAGGAACTGTAGGATGGCATTGGCGATGCCAAGATTCCCCTCAGAGTTCTCATAGTCAATGGGGTTCACCTTATGGGGCATGGCGCTGCTGCCCACCTCTCCGGCCTTGATCTTCTGCTTGAAGTAATCCATGGAGATATACATCCAAAAGTCGCGGTCCAGATCGATGATGATGGTGTTGATACGACGCATGGCGTCAAACAAACCTCCCAGCCAGTCGTAATTGGAGATTTGGGTGGTGTACTGCTCACGCTCCAATCCGAGCTTTTCGCTGACGAACTGATTACCGAACTCCCGCCAGTCGAATTGTGGGTAGGCTACATGGTGGGCATTAAAGTTGCCGGTGGCCCCGCCAAACTTAGCTGTGAGGGGAATCTCCTTCAGCCCGCGAAGTTGTTCCTCCAGACGATAAACATATACCATGACCTCCTTTCCCAGTCTTGTGGGAGAAGCAGGCTGACCGTGGGTCTTGGCAAGCATCGGGATGTTTTTCCACTGTTCAGCGTAGTCGTTGAGTTGCTCAATCAATTCCTCCAACAGTGGGATGTACACATCCTCCATAGCCTCCTTAATGCTCAGGGGCACGCTGGTGTTGTTGATGTCCTGTGACGTCAGCCCGAAATGGATGAACTCCTTGTAAGCTTTCAACTCAGAAAGCTGCTGCTGTTGGTTTATCTGCTCCTTGATATAGTACTCCACGGCTTTGACATCGTGGTTAGTCACTTTCTCAATGTCCTTGACACGTCGCGCGTCGTCAGGAGTGAGGTTGCGGTAAACGTCACGGAGTGGTTCAAACAGTTGATGGTTGACTTGTTGTAGCTGGGGCAGGGGAAGTTCACACAAAGCGATGAAGTATTCTATTTCCACACGCACCCTGTAGCGAATAAGGGCGTATTCGGAGAAATAGCCTGCCAATGGTTCGGTTTTACTTCTGTAACGGCCGTCAATAGGCGAGACGGCAGTCAGTGCATTTAAATTCATGTTTCTTAAAACTAGTACTTTATTACAATAAGCGCTTATACCTTAACCCGAAACCACAACCTCAACGGCTGCGGACGAGTCTTCTGTTGTGTTGTGGGCGCTGACGGATTCGAACCGCCGACCCTCTGCTTGTAAGGCAGATGCTCTAAACCAGCTGAGCTAAGCGCCCTTCTCTATTTGCGGCTGCAAAGGTACAGAGAAAAAACGAGACTGCAAAATTTCCAGACGGAAATTTTGCAGTCTCCGCCTATTTTATAGCTGATAGAGGTCACTGGCCGCCATCAGTTCCACTTTCTTTGCTGCCAGGATATTCTCGCAGGCCTCAAGGTCGGTGGGACGGATGACCACTGTGGCCACATCGCCGTTAGCAAACGAATACATATATTCGATAAATACCCCGTTGTCGGAAAGATGACGGAGCACGACGGCCAGAGAGCCGCTGGTGTTCGGGCAGACGAATCCGATGACGTCGGTGATCTTGACGGCAAAGTGGTTCTCTTTCAATACTTGGTAGGCCTTGTCGGGATCAGAGACGATGCAACGCAGAATACCAAAGTCACTATTGTCTGCGATACTCATGGCAGACAGGTTGATGCCTGCATTACCCAGTACGTCGGTTACCTCAGTCAGACGGCCTGACTTGTTCTCAAGAAATACGGATAGTTGTTTTGCTTTCATATCTTTATTGGTGTTTGATCATACCTTATTATATACATTATAGCTTACGGTTGTCGATGACGCGCTTGGCCTTGCCTGTGGAACGCTCGATGCCCTTCGGCTCGACAAGCTTCACTTTGAATCCCAGGCCGATAACGCTGCGCAGCTCGGCTTCCAACTTCTTCTGCAGGCCGACCATCGTTGCCATGTCGTCGGTGAAGTACTCTTCCTTGACCTCTACCTTCAACTCCGAGGTATCCGTGTTGTTCACACGGTCGACGGTCAGCAGGAAGTGAGGCTCGTACTCAGGCAGCTTCAGGATGACGTCTTCAATCTGCGACGGGAATACGTTGACACCACGGATGATGAGCATATCGTCGCAACGGCCAAGGATGCGGTCCATCCTGACGAGCGTACGCCCACATTCGCACTTCTCATAATGCAGGGCCGTGAGGTCGTGGGTGCGGTAACGTAACAGAGGCATACCCTCTTTCGTCAGGTGGGTGAACGTCAGTTCTCCGAAAGAGCCTTCGGGCAGCGGTTCTCCGGTATTGGGGTCGAGAATCTCCGGATAGAAATAGTCTTCGTTCAGGTGGGTGCCATGCTGGCATTCGCATTCATAGCCCACACCAGGACCGGCAATCTCCGAGAGTCCGTAGATGTCGTATGCCTTGATGCCCAGCGACTCTTCCAGCTTGACGCGCATCTTCTCCGTCCAAGGCTCAGCTCCGAAGGCGCCGATCTTCAACTTGAACTCCTCACGTGGCCACTCACACTCCTTCATGGCCTCGCCGAGGAACATGGCATAGGAGGGCGTACAGCAGAGGATGGTTGTGCCGAAGTCGTGCATGAGCGTCATCTGCTTCTGGGTGTTTCC
>JAEETC010000336.1 GCA_016286585.1 Prevotella sp.
CGCAGCGGTTGGCACGTATGTAGAACAGCTCCGAGTGCTTCTCAACGGTCTCCACAATCTCACGTGAGCAGGAGCCGCAGTCCATACGTGACCTCTTGATATGGATGTCTTCCGACTCAAGATTTGAGAAGATGCGCTCCAGCGTATCCTGCTGGTGGAAACGTACGTTTGCATTGCCGTCGCGGTTCTCTATGCCCACGATGAGGTCACCGATGACTGCCACGCCAGGGCTGTAGCCGGTGAATTTCTTGTAGGTCATCTTCGCGTCGTACTTCTCCGTCTCTATGAACTGGTGGTCGAAATCCAGGTCGTATGACTCTCCGGCCACAAGCTGGCCTGTACTCAGGAGCGCCTTTACCAGCAGGCTGTTCAGCATTGTGGCCGTATTGAAGTCATAGCTCCTGCCTGTGTCAGATGTATAGGTCGTATTGCCCACGGCCAGTTCTGAAATCGCTCTCAGAATAGTGTCAGAACTACATGTGCGAAGAGTGGGATGGAGTGAGAGATGGGGCATTAGGTGGCTTGTCACGTCCTCAACGCAGTCACCGCCACAGAAGTAGACGCTTGACAGCGATCCCGCAATCTCGCTGTATTGATAGCCGTATGACGTGCACCGGAGACCCAACACTTCGTCGATAACGGGGCCGACGTAACGGGAAAAAAGCTCTCTCACATGAAATATTCCTCCAAAAGGAGTGATTTTCTCAGATTTTATGCTTACCTTTGCCATGTCATTGAAGATTTTTTTGCTTGTCTTGAAACGCAGCACTAAGGTAAGTGAAAAATCTGACATGGCAAAATCCTGGGCCGCTCGGCTCTGCCGCTTGCCACAGCAAGAACTTTTTGTTGCTCAGGAACTTATAAACAAAGTTAAACTAAAGTGCTGCGGAATTTAGGGTAAACAGAACAAGACTATGGCAACTATCAAGAAACGCGTCATCGGAGTAGACATCAGTAACGAACAGACCAGCTACGGCATCGTAGATATACGCGGCAACATCATTGCCCGCAACAGTTTCCCTACTTGGGACTATCCTGACATCAACGCATTTGTCCAGAAACTCACCTCCTCACTGGTTAGCCTTGCCGAGGCTAACGGTGGCTACGAGACCATACGGTCGATTGGCATCAGCTGCCCCAGTGCCAGTCAAATGTCCGGCTGCATAGAGCATGCAGCCAACCTGCCCTGGAAGGGAGTAGTACCTCTGGAAGCTATGTTGCGCGACCAGCTGGGCATAGCCGTAGCCTTAGGCAACGATGCCCACAACACGGCGCTCGGCGAGAAGATGTACGGATTGGCTCACGGCATGAAAAACTTCATCGTCATCAATCTGGGGGTAGGTTTGGGCAGTTGCTTCTTCTCCAACGGCATGGAGCATCAGGGAGCCGCTGGCTATGCGGGTGAAATTGGACACACGTGTCTGGTCGACCATGGTCGACCTTGTCCCTGTGGTCTGCAGGGGTGTCTGGAGGCCTACGTGGCAGCAGCAGGCATCGTGCAGACAGCCCGAGAATTGATGGACGAGCGTGACACCCCATCGCTGATGCGTGACTCTGCTGAACTGACCCCACGTTTGATAGCCGGATATTGCGAACAGGGCGACCGTCTGGCCATTGAAGTCTATCAGCGCACGGGCTACTGGTTAGGCCTGGGGCTGGCTACCTATGCTTCCATTGTCAATCCTGAGGCCATCATCCTTACCGGTGGCATCTCCCATGCCGGTCGGTGGCTTTACGAATCAACAGCCGAGTCCTTCGAAAGTCATATATTCATTAATATGCGACATAAAGTAAAGTTCCTATTCTCTGAACTTGACGACCGTGAGCGCGATGTCCTCGGTGCCAGTGCCTTGGCCTGGGAAGTGCCTGAATATTCTCTGTTCAAATAAAGGATACATTTTTAGTAGTGGTTATTAAAAGACAGACGACATGAAACGAGTTTTTAGTTTTTTCCTGTTTAGTTTCCTGATGTCATTGGTAGCTTTGGCACAAGACCCTCAGGGAGTCAAAAACATAGACCTGCCCGATATGTACCGGCAGA
>JAEETC010000109.1 GCA_016286585.1 Prevotella sp.
ACAACTGATGGAGGGCGGAAGTTCTACAGAATTTACCCAGCCGATGGAGGAAGAACGCCTGATGGTGAGCCTCAGCCATGTGGACTGTACCACCGTGATGGAGGATGTGCTGGCATTGGCGCTATGTTACAGAGACGGGCGCACCACGCTGGCCGACCTGAAGGACTACTATCGGCGCATGCACTATCAGGACGGTGTGATCTCGTTTGCCACCCGCAACCATTACTTCACCTGGATCATGCAGTCGGCCATCAAAGAGGGATTCGTGGAGCGTATCAGCCCTGACGAGCCTGTCTTTCCCTTTACGGGGGTGCAGGATATGCAGCCGAGTTATATGACCAGAAACAAATATCTGTTCTCCCCCCAGATGGATGACGAGAAGAACTACGAGGCCATCGCCCTTCGCCAGCAGCAGGGTGTGCGCTTTACCTATATCCCCCGCGAACTGCTGAACATGCCTCAGGATTCAGAGCTGGGCGTGATTCGCGATGGTGACATCATGGCGGTGGTATGCGATCAACATAGCTGGGCAAGAGGTGTGGAGATCAAGCACCTGCTGATAGCCAAATGGCTCGACGGCAGGCTTCACTTCTATCATGCCAGCGGAGTTGGATTAGGACTGTCAGATATGGATGCCTACACTTATATGAAGGATAAGTTCACGATGATAGGTGTGGCGGTATATAGATTGAAAGAAGATGATGCAGCGTAATGAATATGTCTTGAAGAACATGTTCGGGTCGTTCTTCCTGGCGACCGTCATGTCGGCCCTGATGGTCCAGTTGGGTGGTTTCACCGACTCCATCGTGGTGACTCATCTCGTTTCGCCCGATGCGCTGTCTGTAGTCCGTATCTGGCAGCCCTTAGCGAGTTGTATGTTCATCATCATCGGCATGATGAGTGCTGGGGCCAGGTTCCTGAGCGCCCGAGGCATTGGTGCCCAGAACTACGACAAGGTGAACCAGGTGTTCAATAACCACCTGTACTATGTCGTCTCCTCCACGCTGCTGGTCATTGCCCTCGTATTGCCTTTCCTCGACGAGGTGGCTGGCCTGATTACCACCGATGAACGGCTGCTGCCCATGCTGAAGCCATATATCCATGCCGACATGTTCGCCATCTTCATAGCAGCCGTCTGCGGTGTGCCCATCTCCTACATCATCACCAACGGCAGTCCGCGCCTCATCACCCGACGTATCGTCATCTCCCAGATACTCAATGTCATTTTCGACCTGCTGCTTTGCGGCGTGTTAGATATGGGCATGGCTGGTGCCTCGTATGCCTCAGCACTCAGCAATCTGCTCGCCTTCACCTCGCTGGTGGGCTATATGCGCAAAAACAGTAAGATATTCCGTCTCAGGCGCCCAGAGAAGATATGTAGCATCAAGCAGTATCGTGAGTGTTTCTCCATCGGACTTCCTATGTTGATATCAGCCTTGTTAGCACCGGCTCTGGCCTTCACCATGAACAGTCTGGTAGTGGGGAAACTGGGTGCTGACGGCATGTATATCTTTACGATCTATTTCCAGGTCAACGGCATCTGTATGCTGGCACTGTCTGGCTCGAATACCGCCATCAGCGATATCGGCGGCATTCTGTTGGGTGAAGAAGACTACGACAGCTTCCGTTTACTCACGCGGCGCATCTTCCGCATGCTGGTGTTGGTGATGGTGGCGGTGAGTCTGCTGATATTCCTCTTCCCCGATGTGCTGGCAAGGATCTATGGCGCCGACGACCATCTGATAGCACAGTGCTATACCCCGTTCCGCCTGATGAGCATCGCCTTTCTGCCCAATGCCCTGTCGGAGACACTGACCGTATTGTATTTTGTGCAGGGGCATCAGAAGCTTTGCCGGTGGATAGAGATCGTGACCAACTTAGGAGCCATCGGCATTATTGCCATCATGGCCCTCTACACCCCCAGGCTCATCTGGTATATCCTGCCCGTCACCGCCTGGCTTCTGCTGTTGGTGATGGTGGCAATGGCTTATGTGGTTTATCGAAAGGGTCATATTTATGCCTGGCCTACATTGGAGAACACGGTGCCGTCGAACCCTGCCGTCACTTTCTCCGTGCCTTATACCACTGAGGGCGTCGAGGCATTCTTGACCCAGGTGCGCCCCTTTGTAGAGGCATGCGAGCTACCTGACGGTTTTGCCGTGGATATGGCGCTGGAGGAACTGCTCTATGAGATTGTGGAGACACATGAAGCGCAATCCTCCAAGGAGAATGAAACCTTCGATGTGCGTATCATCGACAAGGAAAAGGAATTTACGGTGGTGGTCAAGAGCAAGGGTCCCCTGCGGAATCCGATCTACAAATATGCTGATGAGGAATTGATGAATATCGATGAGGGCAACCTGCGACGGGCCATCCTGTCGCGTGTCTGCAAGAATATCAATCACAAGTACATGAATGGCATCAACTGCATCTATCTGAATTATAACCGAAGCGAGCCATGACCTTTATTCGCCCACTATACACCTGTGGTGCTTTCAACCGCAAGGCACAGAGAGCTGTCATGTACAATACGGCTCACGGCACTTGCTACACTTTTGAAGACGTGTCGGCTCTGCTGGTCAATGAGGTACTGGCAGGTAAGAGGGAATGTCCTATTGACACAGCCCATATCGCCACGGTGACAGGCGCTACCGAGGAACAGGTCATTGCGTTCTGCCGTGATACATTGATGCCTGTAGGACTCGTTCACGACCATGTGTTCAGTGACGAAGAGTGGCAGCAATATCGAAAGGATAATCCACCCTGCATAGGTGCAAAGGGCTATGAACCTGCGGACGATTATAGGGATTCCTTACCTGAGGAACTTCATGTCTCACTGACTTTTGAACTCACCTATGCCTGCAGCGAGCGTTGTCTGCACTGTTTTAACGAAGGCGCTGCCCGTAGCGACCTGCACGAAGAGCACCGTCTGCGCCCAGATATGCTGACACTGGCAGATTATAAGCGTATTATTGATGAAGCCGTAGAATTAGGCATACCTGAGGTGACCGTCACTGGCGGTGACCCGTTCAGCTATCCCCACTGCTGGGATATCCTTGAGTATATGCACGAGCGCAATCTGGCTGTGAACCTGTTCACCAACGCCCTGGCGCTCAACAGCAGCGAAAAGATACGCCGTTTGGCCCGCATGGGGCTCCGACAGTTGAGTGTCTCCATCTACAGCACCGATGCTGAGGTGCACGACCAGATTACACGCCGTCGCGGCTCGTGGGAGCAGTCGATGAAGGTGCTGAGGGAGATGGCAGAATGGCCTGTGCCCCTGAACCTCAAGACGCCCGTGTTCCGTCTGAACACCCGAACCTATTACGGGGTGCGCGAGATAGCCCACCAGCTGGGTGCTGAGAATGAAGTCTCGAGCGTGCTGATGCCTGGTGCCGACGGCGATGTCTCTTTGATTGAACATCTGCAGACACGTCCTGAAGCCCTGCGTATCATCTTGATGGATCCGCTTGGGAAGACTCATGTGTCTGCCGATGGGAAAGCCGACGGCTACGAGTTTGGCAGCAAGCACGGGTTCCCATGCTCTTCCAATGGTATAATCATCGTCTCCCCCAGTGGGGTGGTCAGTGGGTGCAGCAATATCCCCATCACTTTTGGCGACGTACATGATGTGTCGCTCAAGGAGGCCATCATGAGCCCACAGCGACAGCAGATGCTTCAGGCCGATCAGAAGCAAGCGTTTCCCGTCTGCGGCCAGCATGACTATTGTAGGTATTGCCGTGTGCCCTGTTATGCTGGTGAGTCATTGGAAAAGCATGCAGACGGCACTTTCACGCTCAGAGAGATACAAGGCGACGAATGCCTGACAGCCCAGATCCGCATGGAACTGTGCCGGCAAATCGAACAGGGCATCGACCCACTTGACGGCAAGAGCATCGAGGAATGCCTGTCTGCCCAGCCCGTCGAGGAAGTGCCCGTGTTCCGTAAGAAGATCAGACATTGATGCAGCGTAATGAATATGTGCTGAAAAACATGTTCGGCTCGTTCTTCCTGGCGACCGTCATGACAGCACTGATAGCGCAGCTGGGGAGCATTACAGACTCCATCATCATGGGTCATCTGGTGTCGCCCGATGCGCTGTCAGTAGTCCGTATATGGCAGCCTGTAGAGAACTTCATGTTTATCATTATCGGGGTGATGAGTGCCGGTGCGTGTTTTCTCAGTGCACGAGGCATTGGCGCTCAGGACTACGATAAAGTGAACCGTGTGTTCAATCATCACCTCTACTATGTCATCGTCTCGGCCTTGCTTGTCATCGCGCTTTTATTGCCCTTTGTTGACAATGTGGCCGACTTGGTTACCACCAATAAGCGCCTGCAGCCGATGCTGAAACCCTATATACATGCAGAGTTCTTTGCTATCTTTGTCGCTGTAGTCAGTGGCGTGCCTTTGTCGTATATCATCTCCAACGGCAATCCGCGCCTCGTTACCAGGTGCATCATCATCTCACAATTCTTCAATATATTATTTGACATTTTGTTCTGCGGTGTCTTCAATATGGGTATAGCCGGTGCCTCGTATGCTACAGCGCTCGGTGACCTGATCGCTTTCACCTCGTTGCTGCCTTATATGCATGAAAACAGTCGCATTTTCTGTCTGCATCGTCCTGAAAAGATATGCTCCATCAAGTAATATCGTGAGTGCTTTTCCATCGGTGTCCCCATGCTCATATCGGCACTTCTGCCCAAAGCTATAAGCGAGACGCTCAGCATGCTTTACTTTGTAGAGGGGCATCAGAAACTCTGCCGCTGGATCAAGATTATTACAAACTTGGGGTCTATCGGCGTTGTTGTCATCATGGCTCTCTACACCCCCGAGCTCATCTGGTACATCCTGCCTGTCACCTACTGGCTTCTGTTGTTGGTGATAGTGGCCATGGCTTATGTGGTGCATCGCAGAAATCTTCTTTTCTCCTGGCCAACACTACAGATAACGGTGCCATCGAACCCCGCCGTCACCTTCTCCCTGCCTTATACCATCGAGGGAGTCCGGGAGTTTCTGATTAAGGTCAAACCTTTTGTCCAGGCATGTGAATTGGGAAAAGGTTTTCATGCGTGAGTGGCCTTGGAGGAACTGCTATACGAGATTGTCGAAAGCAATATGGACCGTAAAGAGAATGAGACTTTTGATGTTCGCATCATCGACAAGAATCCCACCTTCACCGTGGTGGTCAAGAGCAAGGGCCCCCTACAAAATCCTATTTATAAATTCTCAGATGATAACATAATGAATGTCGATGACAGCGACCTGCGACTGGCTGTCTTGTCGAAGGTGTGCAAGAATATCAGTCATAAGTATATGAATGGCATCAATTGCATCTATCTGAATTACCATCGTCAAGATAATAAGTGAGGGATTTAGTAATAAAGGAGAAAATATTTCGTTATCTACGCAAATTTTGGTATCTTTGCACCCAGAAAACAAATAGACGATGTTAGAAGTCCAAAATTTACATGCCAAGATTGGCGAGAAAGAGATACTGAAAGGCATCGACCTTGTGATCAACGATGGTGAAACGCATGCCATCATGGGTCCTAACGGTTCGGGCAAGTCGACGCTGAGTGCTGTGCTTGTGGGTAATCCGCTCTATGAGGTTACGGAGGGCGAGGTTTATTTCAACGGTAAGAACCTGTTAGAGATGAAGCCTGAGGACAGAGCCCATGAGGGACTGTTCCTTTCGTTCCAGTATCCTGTGGAGATTCCCGGCGTCTCGATGACGAACTTCATGAAGGCCGCCATCAACGAGAAACGCAAATATCAGGGTTTGGAACCGATGAATGCAGCCGAGTTCCTAAAGTTGCAACGAGAGAAGCGGAAAATCGTGGAACTCGACTCGAAACTCGCAAACCGCTCTGTGAACGAAGGATTTAGCGGAGGTGAGAAGAAGCGCAACGAAATTTTCCAGATGGCGATGCTCGAGCCGAAGCTGAGCATCCTCGACGAGACGGACTCCGGCCTTGATGTCGATGCGATGCGTATCGTGGCAGAGGGCGTGAACAAACTCCAGACGGCGGAGACCTCATGCATCGTGATTACCCACTATGACCGTCTGCTGGAGATGATTCGTCCGCAGTTCGTGCATGTACTCTATAAAGGCCGCATTGTGAAGACGGGTGGTCCTGAGCTGGCGAAGGAGATTCAGGAGCACGGCTATGATTGGATTAAGGAAGAGATTGGAGAGGAGTGATCATAATTGATAATTGAAAATTGATAATTGATAATTATGATTACTTCAAGTGAGAATCAATATATAGAACTCTATAACGAGGCTCGGCAGATGATTTTTGATCATGCGCCAGAGGCGATGAATGCCGTCAGGGACCAAGCTTTTGAGGACTTCCGCAGGCAGGGCTTCCCGTCTAAAAAGGTGGAGCGGTATAAATATACCGACATGCAGAAGCTCTTTGCGCCTAACTATGGTGTGAACCTCAGTCGTCTGGAGATACCCGTCGACCCTTACGAGGCCTTCCGCTGCGATGTGCCCAACCTCTCCACAAGCCTCTATTTCGTGGTCAACGATAGTTTTTATAGAGGTGAGGGGCAAGAGGTGAGAAGTGAGAGATTACCTAAAGCCTTTCCGAAACTGCCAGATGGGGTCATTGTGGATTCAATAGCAAATGTATTCTCTCACCCCTCACCCCTCACTTCTCACCTCTCAAAATATTACGCCAAGCTGGCTGAGACCAGCGAGGATGCCGTGACAGCCTTGAATACGATGTTGGCACAGGACGGTTTGCTTGTCTATGTGCCTAAGCATGTGAAGGTAGATCGCGCCATCCAAGTCATCAACATCCTGAAGGCCACGCCTCAGAATGCCCAGCGGCAAGTGCCCGACTTGATGGTTAACCGTCGTGTGCTCATTATCCTCGAGGAGGGTGCCGAAGTGAAGATGCTTTTCTGCGACCATGCGGCCGACGACAAGAACTTCCTTGCCACACAGGTCATCGAGGCCTACGTCGGCGAGAATGCCTCGCTCGACCTCTATTGCCTGGAGGAGACCCATCACAAGAACATCCGCGTGAGCAATGTCTATATCGAACAGCAGGCCAATAGCCGGGTGAACCACAATGTCATCACCCTGCACAATGGTGTCACACGTAACAAGCTCGATCTGACTTTCTCAGGCGAGGGAGCAGGGTGCCAATGCTATGGCTGCGTGATTGCCGACAAGCAGCAGCATGTGGATAACAACACGCTGATTATCCACCAGGTGCCCCATTGCACCTCGAATGAGTTGTATAAATATGTGCTCGATGACAAGGCCACAGGGGCTTTCGCAGGTCGGGTGCTGGTGGAGCACGGGGCCCAGAAGACCACATCGCAGATGACGAATCAGAACCTGACGGCCACGAAGGAAGCCCGTATGTATACCCAGCCGATGCTCGAGATCTATGCCGACGACGTGAAGTGCGCCCACGGTTCCACCGTAGGGCAACTGAACGATGCAGCCCTTTTCTATATGCGCCAGCGCGGCATCTCACTTGAAGAAGCCAAGCTGCTACTGCAGAATGCCTTCATCAACGAGGTCATCGACCACATGCAGCTCGAGCCTCTCCGCGACCGTCTCCACTATCTCGTGGAGAAGCGCTTCCGAGGCGAGCTCAACAAGTGTGCAGGCTGCAGACTCTGTAAATAGTTTGTTTCTTTCTAATCCGTCTCTCGGAGGCGGCGAAGATGGCAGAAAAGCAGTTTGCCGTTGCCGTCGCGAAGATGCATGCCGTTGCCCTGACAGTAGCGGAAGTAGCTGCATGAGGCACACTCGTCCTTTTTCATCCACTTGCGGTTGCGGTATTGCTGGTAACGGTTCTCCCAGACATCCATGAAGTCATCTTCGTAGATATTCCCCTGATTGTAGTCTGCCCGGATGCTGGCACAGGCGGCAATAGAACCGTCGGCCATCACGGAGCCCACGCTGACGCCAGCTTGACAGGAGAACAGACGGTTACGCACCTCACCTTCATAATTGCCGAGGAATCCCTCGCAGCCGTAGTCAGCACGTATCCTGCCCTCTTCGCGTACCTTTTTAATATACTCAAAGACCCCTCGGAACTCCTCGTTCGTGAGTCGCATCATTGGGTCGAGGGCAGCACGACCTACGGGGAATACCGTAAAGAGTCGCCAGCGTTTGACCCCCTTTCCAATTAGGAATTCCTTGATTTCATCGAGCTTTTCGTAGTTACGGCGGGTGACGCAGGTGACGATGTCGAAGACGAAACTTTCTGTTGCAACCAACATATCGATGGCCTGACTCACCATTTGGAAACTCCGTTCGTTGCCACGCATCCAGTTATGATCCTCCTCCAGACCGTCGAGGCTGATGGCCATCGAGTGGATGCCGGCCTTCAAGAGTCCCTGCCAGCGTTGGGGTGTCAGATGGAGGGCGTTGGTCACCATGCCCCAGGGGAAGCCTTTCTCGTAAATGGCTCTTCCGCATTCTTCGATGTCTTTCCGCATCAGCGGTTCTCCGCCGGAGATAATCACAAAAACCTTATGGGAATCTGTCTTTTTCGCGATTCCATCGAGCACTCGGAGGAAATCCTCCTTCGGCATATCTTTCTGTGCATCCTGCATCTTACAGTCGCTACCGCAATGGCGGCACTTCAAATCACAACGCAAGGTGCACTCCCAAAACAACTGGCGCAGGGGGTGCTCCTTGACCGCTAACTTATTCTGCTCACGCCACAGTTCGAGGGCAATCTTCTTCTTAAGAGTCAGAGGTGTAGACTTCATGTTATTTCCTCTTCAGTTTGACGTCTGCCTGTATTTCGAACTTGCCTTCGTACCATCTTCCGTCACCCTCACCGATCTTCTTGGGCTCAAGCTTCGAAATGTCGATGGTGTCACTTTGGAATTCACCGCCATTGGCTGCACCGTCGACATCTTCCAAAAGAAGAATCTTCTCGTTTAATAGTTGGTGGTACTCTATCTGGTATTTACCTGCCGCATCGGTCATTGTGGAGTCTAAGCTGTAAGCATACTCCGGGTGTTGATACGGCATAACCTTTACTGCGGCCTTAATACCTTGAATAGGCGTGCCGGCCTCATCGGTCACGGTTCCTTTCATAATAAAATGCGCGTTTGGTACACCATACTCCACGACAAGCGTACCATACTCATCCACAATATCATCTGACGAACAGGAATAACCCAACAACCCCAGCAAGGCTGTTAAGACTGCATTGTACCAACGCGTAAATCTTACTTTCATATCTTCTTTTATGATTGGTTCTTTACTTGTATAACTGCTAAACCGCAAAAATCTTGCATCAGATTCCGTTAATTATTCTTAATCGATACCAGATTGTTTGTAGAACGCCTCTCATGAGCAAGTAGAGTATCATCGCCAGCCACAGGAAATGGTTCTCATGGAGGGTGGAGGAGGGAAGGACGAGGGAGATATGACAGACGGCGAAGAAAATGAGTGTAGAGATGAACGACGAGACGAGCATTCCCCTTGTGGCAGTAACCCCAATGAAGATGCCGTCCCAGATGAAGGCAGCGCTCCCTGCCGCAGGGATGAGCCATACCCACCAGAGGTATGCTTGGGAGGCTTCTACCACCTGTGGCTCGTCTGTCAGAATACTGATAATCCATCCGCCACAGCATATATATAATAATGTATAGGCCGTTGTGACCATCAGCGTCCACAGCCAGAGTCTGCGTAAGGTTTCATGGAAGGCTGTAGCATTCCTGGCTCCGTATGCTTTGCCGCCCAGTGCCTCGCCAGCGTAGGCAAAGCCATCCATGAAATAAGAGAAGAAGAGATAGAGCTGCATCATCACGGTGTTCACAGAGAGGATGATGGCTCCCTGACGGGCGCCTGCCGAGGTAAAGAAGAGGTTAACCGCTACCAGACAGAGCGTTCGGAGGAAGATGTCGCGGTTGACATGAAAGAACTGCCGGATATTCCTAAATATCCGTTGTTTCCGGAAATACCGGAACAGCCTCCGGTAATACCGCGCCAACAGCCCCAAAGCAACGATGAAACCGGCATATTGGGCAATGACTGTACCCAAAGCTACACCCTCAATCTTCATGCCGAAGCCATAGACGAGTGTCAGGGAGACCAGGATATTGACTACATTCTGCATGATGCTGATAAACATGGGGAAACGGGTGTTCTGCATGCCGATAAACCAGCCCATCAGACTGAAAAGCCCCAACGAAGCAGGTGCGCCCCAGATAACAATATCAAAATAAGTGGATGCAAAGGGCGCAACGTCCGCTGTAGGTCCAATCAATGCAAAAGCGCCCCATTTCATCGGGCTCTGAAGCACGATAAACAGCAAAGCGATGCCCAGGGCCATCGACAAGGAACGGGCCAGCAGACTGGCGACCTCCGTGAAGTCACGCCTGCCGAGGGCTTGCGAGGTCATGCCACTCGTTCCCATCCGCAGGAAACCGAAGAGCCAGTAGACGAGGTTGA
>JAEETC010000110.1 GCA_016286585.1 Prevotella sp.
TGATGCATTGCGGAATCTTGTCGATATCCGTATCGAGACCAACGCAGAGGAAGCTCTGCTTCTCGCGTATCTGCTGGATTAATTCTTTTCGATTCATGATTTACTTGTTTTTAAGATAACGATATGTCAGGTAAATAAGGACCACAAGCGCCCACCAAAGGAAGAAGACACCCCAACTTATCCAGAGGTTATCCAGTTCTCTGCCAATCCATCCGCTTGGGATAATTCCCAATGCCCCCATGATGTTGATGATGAAATGCTCTTTATTGAACTCCTCTCTCATGGGAGCCCAGAACTTTTTCAGTTTATCGCTCATATTACAGTTCTGTTTCTTTCATGCGCTCGGCATTCTCGGCAACGGTGAGGGCGTCGATCATGGGCTGGATGTCGCCTCCGAGGAATCCCTGCAGGTCGTGGGTGGTATAGCCGATACGATGGTCGGTCACACGTCCCTGCGGGAAGTTGTAGGTACGGATCTTGGCTGAGCGGTCGCCCGTAGAGACGAGACTCTTTCGGCGGCTGGCGATATCGTCCATGTACTTCTGATGCTCCTTGTCATAGATAAAGGTATAGAGGCGTGAAAGAGCGCGCTCCTTGTTCTTTGGCTGGTCGCGCGTCTCGGTACACTCGATGAGAATCTCTTCGGTCTCGCCGGTGTTAGGATTTTTCCACATATAACGCAGACGCACACCTGATTCCACCTTGTTCACGTTCTGTCCACCAGCACCGGAGCTTCGGAAGGTATCCCACTTGATCTCACCTTCGTTCACGTGCACCTCAAACTTATCAGCCTCAGGCAGTACGGCAACGGTAGCGGCAGAGGTGTGCATACGGCCCTGTGTCTCTGTGGCAGGCACTCGTTGTACTCGATGCACACCCGACTCATACTTCAGCGTACCATAGACATCGGCACCAGAGACGGCGAAGTCGATCTCCTTGAATCCGCCTACGGCACCCTCGCTGACACTCGTGATGGAGAGCTGCCAACCCTTCGACTCGCAATAGCTCTTGTACATCTTGAATAGATCGCCTGCGAAGAGACAGGCCTCGTCGCCACCAGTGCCCGCACGAATCTCCATTTGAACATTCTTGGCATCCTCGGGGTCCTTGGGAATCAGCGCGATCTTGATTTCCTCTTCAAGTTTCGGTTGAAGCTCTTCGTTGGTGGCCAGTTCCTCTCGGGCCATCTCCTTCATCTCAGGGTCAGACTCGTTGGCGAGGATGTCCTTAGCCTCCTTGATGCTGTTCAGACAGGCGATGTAACGCTTGCGGGCATCCATGATGTCGCCCAGGTCCTTGTATTCCTTGGTGAGTTTTACAAAGCGGTTCTGGTCGGCAATCACGTCGGGGTCGGTGATCAGGGTCGACACCTCCTCGAAGCGAGCCTCCAAGCCGTCTAATTTCTGTAGTATACTATTATTATCCATTTCTTTAGTTGACAGTTGAGAGTTGACAGTTCTTGCGTCCCGTTGGTAGCAAGCGGCCTTTGGCCGAGCGGACAGTTAATAGGTGAACTCTCCGAATTCGCTCTTTATGGTGAGGCTCTTCGGGCCTTCCTCGATGTGGCCGACTACCTGGGCGTCGATGTTAAAAGATTTCGATATATCGATGACCTTTTCGGCAATCTCTGGACGCACATAAATCTCCATGCGATGACCCATGTTGAACACCTGATACATCTCCTTCCAGTCGGTGCCAGAGCACTCGTGGATGGCTCGGAAGAGCGGGGGTACGGGGAACATATTGTCCTTAATCACTCGGCAATTATCATTCACGAAGTGGAGAACCTTTGTCTGGGCACCGCCTGTGCAGTGTACCATACCGTGAATCTCTGGGCGCAGCTCGTCGAGTAGCCGCTTGATCACAGGCGCATAGGTGCGGGTGGGAGAGAGCACGAGCTGTCCTGCATCCACAGGCGAGCCCTCGACGGCATCCGTCAACTTGTATTGGCCGCTATACACCAGTTCGTCGGGTACGGCATGATCAAAGCTCTCAGGATATTTCTCTGCCAGATACTTGGCGAAGACATCGTGACGGGCGGAGGTCAGGCCGTTGGAGCCCATACCGCCGTTGTAGCGCTTCTCGTAGGTGGCCTGTCCTGTGGAGGAGAGACCCACGATGACATCACCCGGACGGATGTTCGCATTGTCGATGACATCACTGCGCTTCATGCGGCAGGTAACGGTGGAGTCGACGATGATGGTGCGCACGAGGTCGCCCACATCGGCAGTCTCGCCGCCTGTTGGCCAGATGCCGATACCCATCTCGCGGAGCTCTGAGAGCAGTTCGTCAGTACCGTTGATGATAGCGGAGATCACCTCACCAGGCACCAGCATCTTGTTGCGGCCGATGGTGCTGGAAACAAGGATGTTATCGACAGCACCCACGCAGAGCAGGTCGTCGGTGTTCATCACGATGGCATCCTGGGCGATACCCTTCCATACGGAGAGGTCGCCCGTCTCCTTCCAGTACATATAGGCCAGGGCCGACTTCGTGCCGGCGCCGTCGGCATGCATGATGTTACAATACTCTGGGTCGCCGCCCAGGATGTCAGGGATAATCTTGCAGAATGCCTGCGGGAAGATACCCTTGTCGATGTTCTTAATGGCGTTGTGTACGTCTTCTTTTGCAGCACTCACGCCGCGCATCATATATCTGTTGTCCATATTGCTTATTTTTCTTTTCCGTGCCAAAATTCCCAGCTGGCGAAGGCCTGCAGGAGGAGCATTTCCAGACCGTTCTTCACGTCGGCACCGTACTCGGCACCACGACGCATGAAGAGCGTCTGGTCTGGGTTGTAGATCAGGTCGTAGAGGATGGTGTGCGAGTCCATCGCCTCATAGGGCAGGTCAGGACACTCCTCCGTCTTCGGATACATGCCTAAGGGTGTGCAGTTCACGATGACATTGTACTCCTTGACAACCTCTGGGGTGATCATGTTGTACTGGATGGTGCCAGGCCGCGCGTAACGGCTCACGTAGACAGGCTCGATGCCGAGCGACTTCAGTCCGTAGCTGATAGCCTTTGATGCACCGCCCGTACCCAGAATGAGTGCTTTCTTGTGCCACTTCTTGTCGATCATGGGCTCGATGCTCTGCGTGAAGCCGATGACATCGCTGTTGTAGCCCTTCAGGATGGTATTGCTGCCCTCGTGTGTGACTCGGATGACATTGACGGCTCCAATGGCTCTGGCCTCAGGTGAGAGGGAGTCGAGGAAGGGAATGACCTTCTCCTTGTAGGGGATCGTGACGTTCAATCCCCGAAGATCGGGGTTCCTGTCGAGGATCTCAGGCAGCATGTCGATGCTGGGAATCTCGAAGTTCTCGTACTTGGCATTGATCTTCTCGTCGGCAAACTTCTGGTTGAAGTAGCTGATGGAGAAAGAGTGCCCCAAAGGATAACCAATTAAACCGTACCTGTCCATAAATATAAACTATAAACTGTCAACTATTTCGTAGCGAAGTACATCGTGCAGATGCCGAAGGTGAGCCGCTGGAAACGGGCCTCGCTGAATCCTGCCTTCTGGAGGATATCGGTCATCCGCTCTCCCTGAGGGAAGGCCTCGATAGTCTTCGTCAGGTAGCTGTAGGCGCTGGTGTCTTTGGAGATGAGTTGTCCGTAGACGGGCAGCACCGTGTGGCTGTAGACGTGGAAGAGCTGCTTCATCGGGAACGAGACGGGTGAGGTCAGTTCCACAATGCTCAGGTGTCCTCCCGGTTTCAATATGCGGCACATCTCGCGCAGGCCAGTGTCGAGGTCGGCGAAGTTACGAATGCCGAAGGCTGCTGTCACCGCGTCGAAGGTCGCATCGGGGTAGGAGAGTGCCAGACAGTCCTCCTTGTCGAAGGAGATGATGTCCTGCAGTCCTTTCTCCCGGACTTTCTTCCTGCCTATCTCCATCATCCCCTCGCTGATGTCGGCCCCGATCAGCTTGTCGGGTCGGAGCATCTCTGCGGCGAGGATTGCGAAGTCGCCTGTGCCTGTGGCGATGTCGAGCAGGGTCTTGGGTTCATAGGGGGCCAATTGCTTGATGGCCTTGCGGCGCCAGCCCTTGTCGATGTTCCACGACAGTCGGTGGTTCAGCTTGTCGTAGGACGGGGCGATGTTGTCAAACATCTGCTCCACCTGCTGCGCCTTCTCGCCCTCGCCATAGGGCTTGATCACCTCCTGCTTATACATCTCCTATGTAATCAGCTGTAAACCGTAAACTGTAAACGAAATTACCTCTTCTCAAACGCTTTCAGCCAGCTGCTGACGTTCTTCTCGATACGTGTGGCAATGTCATCATCGCTGGTCTCACGCTCAAAGCGCTCACCCACGATGTGCTCGTAGAGCTCGATATAGCGGTCGCTGACGCTCTCGGCGTACTCGTCTGTGATCTCTGGCATCACCTGACCGGGCTCGTTCATGAAGTCATGCTCGATGAGCCACTGGCGCACGAACTCCTTCGAGAGCTGTCGCTGGGGCTCGCCCTTGGCCAGCTTCTCCTCGTAGCCGTCGGCATAGAAGTAACGGCTGGAGTCGGGTGTGTGGATCTCGTCGATGAGATATACCTTGCCGTCGCGCTTGCCGAACTCGTATTTCGTGTCGACGAGGATCAGTCCGCGCTTGGCGGCAATCTCCTGTCCGCGCTGGAAGATCTTACGGGTGTAGTCCTCCATCACGGCATAGTCCTCTGCCGATACCAGACCCTGGGCGATGATCTCTTCCTTGGAGATGTTCATGTCGTGACCCTCGTCGGCCTTGGTCGTCGGGGTGATGATGGGCTCGGGGAACCGCTCGTTCTCCTTCATGCCGTCGGGCAGCTTCACGCCGCAGAGTTCCCTGCAGCCGTTCTTGTACTCACGCCAGGCAGAACCCGTGAGGATGCTCCGGATGATCATCTCCACACGGAAGCCCTCGCACTTCAGGCCGACTGTCACCATCGGGTCTGGTGTGGCGAGTTTCCAGTTCGGGCAGATGTCCGTCGTCGCATCCAGGAACTTGGCGGCGATCTGGTTCAGTACCTGCCCCTTGAAGGGGATACCCTTGGGCAGCACCACATCGAATGCGGAGATACGGTCGGTCGCTACCATTACCATCAGGTTGTCGTTGATGTTGTACACGTCACGGACCTTTCCGTGATACACACTCTTCTGTCCCTCGAACTTAAAGTCCGTCTTTGTCAATGCTTTTATCATATTCTTCGTATGCGTTTACTATTTTCGTTACTAATTTGTGGCGCACGATATCCGAGCGGTCAAGGTTCACCACGCCGATGCCTTCCACATTGTTTAATATATGTATCGCCTCGACGAGTCCGCTCTTGGCATTCTTCGGCAGGTCGATCTGCGTCATGTCGCCCGTGATGATCATCTTCGTATTCCAGCCCATGCGGGTGAGGAACATGCGGATCTGGGCGGGCGTCGTGTTCTGGGCCTCGTCGAGAATCACCACGGCATCGCTGAGCGTACGGCCTCGCATGAAAGCCAGCGGCGCAATCTGTATGACGTGCTTCTCCATCATGTCCTGCAACTTCACCTGCGGCAGCATGTCCTCCAGGGCATCGTAGAGCGGCTGCAGGTAGGGGTCGATCTTGTCCTTCATGTCGCCGGGCAGGAAACCTAGTTTCTCGCCTGCCTCCACAGCGGGTCGCGAAAGGATGATCTTCTTGGCCGTCTTCTCTTTCAGAGCCTTTACGGCCAGGGCTATTGAGAGGTAGGTCTTACCCGTGCCGGCAGGCCCCACGGCGAACACCATATCGTTCTTCTCATAGGCTTCTATGAGCCGTTGCTGGTTCTTCGTCCGCGCCTTGATGGGGCGGCCCGACATCGAGTAGCACACCACATCGTCGGGCATCTCTCTGCCTCCGCGCCCTCCTTTCACGATGTCGAGGATATCCTCTTCCTTCAGGGCATTGAAGCGCACGACGTGCTGACGCAGTTTCTCGGCCGTCTCCTCAAAGGCCGCCATCTGTTCCTCGTCGCCTAAGATGCGTATCACATTGTCGCGGGCTACTATCCTGAGCTTAGGATAGAGCGAGCGCAGCATCTGGAGATGTACGTTGCCAACCCCATAGAATGTTACGGGGTCTATATCCTCTAATATGATATGTTTCTCAGTCAATCTGAATATTTTTTTCTTTTTGGCTGCAAAGATACGAAAAAAGTTTGTAACTTTGTACCCGAAAAGAGAAAATGTTCATGAAACTGACCAAAAATAGATATTTGACAGGGTTTGTAGCCGTCGTTCTGGTGCTTGCCTGCGTCAGATGGATGTTCCCTCAGGTGGCCAAAGGCCACGAGGTGACGCCTGTGGACGACCAGCCCGTGGCGGCTGTGCCCCCGAAGCCTGTTCTCAAGGCCCGCCATAACCCCATCCGCTCCGTTCCCAATTACCGGGAAGCCTTCCCCGATACCAACGGTCTGCAGCTGACGGCTGCCAACCAATGGGGAGTGACGCCCGTGGGGAACCGTGCCGATGCCGAGTCGCGCAAACGGGAGCTCGTCTATGTGGGCTCCAATCCTTACTACCACGTCGATCCGCTTTATTCGAGCATTCCCTATCTCGTGCCCCGTGCAGCCGTATTGCTGCAGGACATCGGACAGGCCTTCTTCGACAGCCTCTATGTCAAGGGCGTGCCCCTGCATAAGATCATCGTCACCAGCGTGCTCCGCTCGCAGGAGGATGTGGCGAAGCTGCGCCGCAGGAACGGCAATGCCACGGAGAACTCCTGCCACCTCTACGGCACCACCTTCGACATTTGCTACAATCGCTATAAGACGGTCGAGAATCCTGACGGCCCTCGTCGCCGCGAGGTGCGTAACGATACCCTGAAGTGGGTGCTCTCCGAAGTGCTCCGCGATATGCGGGAGGAGGGACGCTGCTACATCAAGTACGAGGTGAAACAGGGCTGTTTCCATATGACGGTGAGGTAGTTGAGAGTTGAGAGTTGAGAGTTGAGAGTTGAGAGTTGAGAGTTGACAGTTGAGAGTTGAACATTAACATTATAAACTTAAAAACCAAAAGATTATGAAATTAGACGGAAGAAGAGAAAGTTCCAACGTGGAAGACCGCAGAGGAATTAGTGGAAAAGCAGTGGCCGGTGGTGGTATCGGCGCAGTCATCATCGCTGCATTGTTCGCCTGGATGAGTGGCGGCGATCCCCTCTCAGCAGGTCTGCAGGCCGCCCAGGAGCAGATGGCTCAGAGGACGGAGACCGTTGGCGAGGAGAACTTCACGGAGGAGGAACAGGCTCTGGCCAGCGACTGCAAGAAGATCCTCGCTTCGACGGAGGATGTCTGGGGACCCGTGTTCGAGAAGATGGGAGGAACCTATACCAGCCCCACGCTCGTGCTCTTCACCAATCAGGTGAACTCTGCCTGCGGTAATGCGACGGCAGCCGTAGGACCCTTCTATTGCTCCGGCGACCAGAAACTCTACATCGACCTGTCGTTCTTCACCCAGATGAAGCGCCAGCTGGGCGTCGATGGCAACACCTTCGCCTATGCCTACGTCATCGCCCATGAGATCGGTCACCACGTGGAATATCTGACGGGTACCCTCTCGAAGGCCCATCAGGCTATGAACTCCACCGATAAGGTGAGCGCCAACAAGATCAGCGTCCGCCTGGAGCTGCTGGCCGACTACTATGCCGGCGTGTGGGCCCACTACGAGGATGCCATGAACCACTCGATGGAGTACGGTGACCTGGAAAAGGGACTTGAGCTGGCCAAGGCCATCGGCGACGACTGGCTGCAGAAGAAGGCCCAGGGCCGTGCTACTCCAGAGTCGTTCACTCACGGTACCAGTGACCAGCGCAAGCGTTGGCTGAAGAAGGGCTTCGAGACGGGTGACATGCGCACCTCGACCTTCGATGTCCAGAACTACAACGACCTGTAGTAACCTCTTCCCCTCCAAAACAAGCGTCATGGCATCGGAATAATCCGTAACCATGGCGCATTTCTTTTCCTGTCTATTTTACCAAATGGCACGCATGGCACGCGGCACTCGTGGCACGCTACATCATCATTTTCCCAGTCTTCCGATAGACTGCTATCTGGGTGCCCTCCGCTGTCTCATCGGCCGTCTTCTCGATCAGGTGATCCTTCATCAGCCGACGTGTCTTACTGCGGGCTGCCCCGGCACTGCTCAGGTTGAAGCACCGCATCACATCCTCATTGGTGAACTCCTCCGGCAGCCGTGAGAACGCCTCGATGGTCTTCTGCCGACGCTGCACGTTGATGGATGCCTCACGCGTCTTGTTGTCGAAGTAGGTCTCTGCCAGGGCACCGAAATAGTGACGCTGACAGGCATACTGGATATTCGTCAGCAGCTCGGCCAGCCGCCAGTCCACATCGTCCGTCTCGAACTCCCCGCACCAGTAGTCACCGTCCTGATGCATCTGGTCCCAGTGGCGCATCACGATAAACGGCGTGGCGAAGTTCAGACCGTGGTAGGCGCAGCGCTTCAGCAGCATCTCGTCTGCCCTCGAGTCGTTCTCCTTGGCGTCCTCCATACGGCGCGCCGTCCAGTCATAGAGTTCATCGACGAGCTTCTGAACAGACAACTCACCCTTCATCCTGTCGAGTTTGAATGCCCAGGTCTTGAGCCGTTCGTCACTCGCGAAGTCCAGACGTTCCTCGCGCTCCATCATCTCAAAGTTCGTTGCAGGCAGCGGGATGCAGGTCAGACGCGTGGCCAGGCCGCTTCCGAAGTTCTGCTCGTTCACCTTCTTCTTCAGGGCGATAGGCGTGCCGGTGTAAATAAAATTCCACGTTACAAAGAAGTCCTGGAAGATCGAGTCTACGTTCGAATAGGCCTGTCCGTCTTCCTCGTTATGGAAGGCTTTCAGCTCCATCGATTGCTTGTCGATCCACGAGCCGCCCTTCTGCACCGTCACGGTGTTGTCGAGCTCCGTGTCGAAGGTGAGCATGTGCAGTTGCATCTCCACGCCATCGACAATCTCCACCGCATTCACCATGTCCTGGATGAACTGGGCATTGGAGGTTCTTGCCGGATGCACCCTGACCACCACCTTCGGCTTCTTGGGCTTCTCCTTGTTCGCACCCTTCGTCTTCATCTCCTCGCGATAGGCGTTGATGGCTTCCTTGCCCTTCTTGTCGGCCGCGACGATGGGTGCAGCCAATAGTTTGAACAGCCTCGTGGCGAACGACTTTCCACTCGCAGGGTCGCCGATGATCAGCGTCGAGTTGTTCAGTCTTCTCAGCTCCTCCGGACGGTGGTAGAACCTGTACGTACACCTTGTCATCAAGGTCATCATCAGGCCGCCGCCCACGAACAGCGCCGCCGGATACTGGTTCCTTTTCAGTCCCTTGCAGATATCACGGATCAGCGGATAATCCTCCATCATCGCCTCTATCTGCTCGCCCCATTTCCACAGCAGGGTGTCGATTTCCCCTCCAGAGTAGGAGGGGCTAGGGGTGGCCTGAACCGCCTCTGGAAGAAGTTTCGCCACAATCCCTTGCATCATTTTGCTGATGCCTTTGGGCGGTTCCTTGCAGGCCGACTCCACGATGCCCTGCATTTCCTGTTCGTCGAGTTCCAGCCGTGGCATCACCTGCATGAGCAGTTGCGGACTGTTGTCGCAGATGGCCCTGAGGTTCACCGCCAGCTGATACAGCTTCACGTTCCTTTCTCCCTCCTGCGGCTCTCCGCCGTTCCTGCGCCACCATTCTGCAATAATCTCACTATACGGCACGCCCCGGAAGGTTTTTTCAGCATCGGACTGTCTCGGACTGTCTCGGACTTCTTTTTCTGCATCGGACTGTCTCGGACTGTCTCGGACTTCTTTTTCAGCATCGGACTGTCTCGGACTGTCTCGGACTTCTTTTTCTGCATCGGAATTATTAGTCCGTGTTAGTCCGTGTTTGTCCGATGCTTTTATATTCGTCCGATGCTGTTTGTCCGATGCTTCTTCCCACGGCCGATAGTGTTTGTTCGCTTTTTTCGCGCCTTTCGGCACATCCTCCTTGCCCTGCTTCTCACGCTCCTTCAGCCTTGCATACTCTTTGGCGCTCTCTTCCTCCGTCAGCCCCTCCTCGAAGATGGCATCGTCCAGATACAGCAGCACATCATCCGTCGCAGGCCCTGTGTACATCACCCGTGGCTGGTCGTGGGCGCTCGTGTCCATCTCCGTCTCGGTCACCGTCGCCAGTCTCACCTGGTTCTCTAAGATTGTCTTCCCCGGCTCCCGCCGGCACACGGCGTGCAGTCCCCATCCGCTCGACACCGTCAGTTCCAGCAGGCCGATCTCGTCCTTCTTCGCCAGCAGTCGTTGGGCGATCTCCCTGCATGCCTCCTCCTTGCCGCAGTCGATGTCGTGGGCGAAGGTCGAGGCGCTGTGGCAGCAGCCTTTCAGCACCCCGTCGGGCAGCAGGTCGTTGTAGTTGAACTGTTTCAGCTTCGCCTTCGCCTTCTTGT
>JAEETC010000111.1 GCA_016286585.1 Prevotella sp.
TTTGTAGCCGATTTATGATAGTTTGTAAGAAACAGGTAGAAATAATGAAACGATTTTTATCAATCACTACGTGGCTTGTGGCCCTGCTCATAGTGGCCGGCTTCTTACTCTTCTTTGAAGCCGACCTTCTGTGGAAGCTGCAGGAGCAAAACCTCTTTCTGAACACATCGCAGTTCTTCAACGAACGGATGCTGGTACCAGGTGGACTGCTGTCGTGGATAGGCACTTGGCTGACGCAGTTCTTCTATTATCCCTGGCTGGGCACCTTGTTGCTCTGCGGTTGTTGGTTGCTGATGATGTGGCTTGTCAAACGGGCTTTCAAGGTGGCTGACCAATGGTGGGCCGTGATGTTTGTGCCTGTGGCTTTGCTGTTGCTCACCATCGTCGACATGGGCTATTGGGTGTACTTGTTGAAACTGCCTGGCCACGCCTTTGTGGGTACATTAGGCGCCATTGCCGTTGCGGCCTTGATTTGGGCATTCCGCGTGTTGCCTCAGCGCTTTGGTTTGCGATTGGTGTTCATCGTGGTTACAGCCATCGCGGGCTATCCGCTATTAGGTATCTACGGATTGGCCGCTACACTCCTGATGGGTATTTATATCTGGCAACTCGACCAGCCTCGCTGGCAGAAGATCCTGGGCTCCGTGTTGGCTTTGGGAGGTGCTGCCATCGTGCCTCAGTTGTGTTATCGCTGGTTGTATTATCAGACCAATATAGCCAATATCTACTATGCTGAATTGCCGCTATTCGTCGTCACTGAGGAGCATCATAACTACTACCTGCCTTACTACGGCCTGGCGCTGTTCTTTGTGCTGATGGCAGTGTGGTCGAAGCACATCGAAGTCGCCAAGAGAAAGATGCTGGGTAGTCTTATCTTTCAAGGAGCCTTGGTTGTCGTACTGGCATGGGGTGTGTCGCATTGGTGGTTTAGGGACGAGAATTTCCATCATGAACTCAGGATGCAGCGTTGCATCGAGCAGAACGATTGGGAAGGTGTGATTGCCGATGCAGCCCTTCAAGAGGATGAACCCACACGCGCCATTGTGATGATGAGGAATCTGGCGCTGAGTCGACTGGGAAGACAAGGTGACGAGATGTTTCTCTACAAGAACGGTTCAAAGCGATACGAGGCACCGTTCGGCATGCGTCTGATGCTTTGTGTGGGGCCGATGCTTTACTATCACTATGGTATGATAAACTATTGCGCCCGTTTGAGCACAGAGATGGGTGTGGAGTTCGGATGGCGTGCAACCAACCTGAAGTATCTGGCAAAATGTGCCCTTCTGAACAAGGAAGAGCGTGCTGCAAACAAATACCTGGGAGTGTTGAAACATACCACCTTCTTTGGCGACTGGGCCAAGGAGGCGCGAGAGATGGATGAACTGAAGACTGTGGCACGCATGATGCACTATCCCAACTTGCTGACCAGCGACCAAGGCTATACGGAACGGTTCATCATGAGACGACTGGCTGAATGTACATATACCGGCGATGCGCTGTTTCAGGAGCAGACCTTATTGGCATCGTTGTGGACCAAGGATAGTGAACAATTCTGGTATCACTTCAGCGACTACGCCAAGCTCCATCCCAACGGTCGTATGCCCCGCTATTTCCAGGAAGCAGCCTACTTGTATTGCATGCTTGAGGGGCGGGATATCGTCAACCAGATGCCATTCGACCAGAGCGTGAAGCAGTCGTTTGACAGTTTCATGAGGGCTGCCGAGGCTTATGAAAATACGGAGGTGAACTATGGTCGTGAGGGTTTGAAGGCCTTTAGCGACACCTATTATTATGATTATTACCTCATGAGAGAACTACCGGAGTATTGAACATTGAAGATTGAACATTGAAGATTATGAAAAGATCAATATATCTTTTACCCCTTTTCTCCTTCATCCTCTTCTCTTGTGGCGTCAGCGTACCTGAGAGCTATACGGAGAGTCAGGAGTTGCCGAAGATTTATCCTGATGTCATCGATGTGACCATCCCGCAGAACATCGCCCCGCTGACCTTCGAGCTTGATGAAGAGGCCGATGGTATGATAGCGCGCTATCAGAGAGACGGCGCAGAGGTGGTGTGTGAGGATAAGATGCAACCATCCATGAGCCAGTGGCAGGAGCTGACGGCACAGGCTGGCGACATCAACGTAGACGTGTTTGTGAAACACGACGGGCAATGGACGCACCACAAACCTTTCACCATCCACGTCTCAGCCGATAGCATCGACAGCTACCTGAGCTATCGCATCATCCCTTCGTCGTATATCAGCTACGAGGCCATAACCATCAGACAGCGTTGTTTGGAGAACTATGACGAGAGCATCATCTACGACAATATCCTTTGCGGATTCGAGGTGGAAGGGCAGTGTGTCAACTGTCACAACTACCAGCAATGGAATCCTGAGCGCATGCAGTTCCATGCCCGTCAGAAGTGGGGTGGCACCGTCATTGCCTACGACGGTGACATCAAGAAGGTGAACATGAAGAACGATTCCATCCTCTCTGCCGGAGTCTATCCAGCCTGGCATCCCTGGCTGAAGCTCATCGTCTATTCCACGGACAAGACGCTCCAGAATTTCCATACGACCGACCCCAATAAGATTGAGGTCTACGACGTGGCGAGCGACATTATTGCCTATGACATCGACAAGGGCGAGGTGACGAACCTGGAAAACGATACAACGGAGTTTGAGGTGTTTCCTGCCTGGGCACCAGACGGCAAGACGCTCTACTACTGCAGCGCCCACTTCGAACGTAAGATGCTGAACAAGCGGAAGGACTCGGAAATAGTGGATCGCCATCAAGAGTTGAAATACAATATCTATAAGAAGAGCTTCGATCCAGAGACGATGGAGTTCGGCCCTCGCGAACTGGTGTTTGCTGCCGATACGATGGATATGAGTGCCGTGCTGCCTCGCATCAGTCCCGATGGGCGGTGGTTGGTCTTCACGATGGCCAAGTTCGGCTACTTCCACATCTGGCACCACGATGCCGACCTTTGGATGATGGATTTGCAGACGGGTGAGGCAAAGCCGATGACAACCGTGAACAGTCCTGATACGGAGAGCTACCACACGTGGTCGAGCAATGGCCGTTGGCTGGTGGTGAGCAGCCGAAGGGACGATGGCACGTTTAGCCGTCCTTTCTTTGCCCATGTGGATCAAGACGGACAATGTGGAAAACCCTTCGAACTGCCGCAATACGATCCTGACTATAACCGTCAGCTTTTGAGCAGTTATAACATCCCAGAGTTTATGCGGGGACCTGTTGAGATCACCCCTCAGACATTCGCTGATGTGCTGAAGGGCGACGGTGAGCCTGTGAAATACGTTCAGAAACTGTCTAAATAAAGATTTGGAAAGGAAGAAAGATATGGAAGAGAGTGCACTAAACAGATATCTGGATGAGATCGGCCACAGCTCGATGCTCACCGATGATGAAGAGCGCGAGCTTTCGCGTAAGATCCGTGAGGGTGACAAGCAAGCCTTGAGTAAATTGGTGGAGGCTAACCTGAAGTTTGTGGTGGCCGTTGCCCGTCAGTACAAGGGGCACGGTGTGGCGATGGAGGACCTTGTGAGCGAGGGAAACATCGGACTGATGAAGGCCGCCCAGAAGTTTGACGGCAACAAGGGCGTGCGTTTCGTTCGCTTTGCCGTCGGCCATGTGCGCACTCAGATTGAGAAGGCCATCGATCAGCAGGGTGGGCTCTATCGGGTACCCAAAGATGTAGCTGATGTGACTGTTGCCCGTCAGCAAAGCAAAGCCTTATCGGTGGATGCTCCGTTGGGCCATCGCACGAACATGAGTCTACTCTCTGTGCTCATCAACCCCGATGCGTCGCAAGCCGACGAGCGTGTGCACTCCGAGGCGATTGTGGAGGCTGCCGAGTTTGCCCTGCAGTCGCTCGATGGGCGTGAGAGTCAGGTGGTGAATGCTTTCTTCGGCATCAATCAGGAACGAGAGACGATGGCAGAGATTGCCGAGGACATGGAACTGAAGCGTGAGCGTGTGCGGCAGATACGTGACAAGGCTGTGCGCAAGTTGCGCAAGGCGTATCGGCAGAAGCTCATGGAGCTGAGAAACCCGGCAAGATAATTACGCTTACCATCCTGGTGGTAGCACGATGTTCTCCACGTCGTGAGCCTTCTCGAACAACGGAGAGATTTCATCATCCGTGAATCCGGCTATGCCGCAGCCGATGCGGGTCACGAGAAAGGTGAGGGTAGGGTGCTCTATGGCGAACTGGATGAACTCGTCCACATACGGACGGATGGTCTCTACGCCGCCCTGCATCGTTGGGATGCCGTAGCTCCTCCCCTGCAGACCTACACCCTGACCCATGATGGCTCCAAACTTGCGATAGGCGATCCATGCCGCTCCACCGCCGTGCATTCCCTTCAGGTTGCTGCCAAACACAAAGATCTCGTTCGGCTGCAGATGCGTGATAAGCTCTGGTGTTGTACGTTTTGTATTCATAAATAGTTCGATATATTATATTGCTCTATGAAAAAAGAGTCCCACGATGTTGCTCGTAGAACTCCTTTTGCGGAGAGTGAGGGATTCAAACCCCCGATACCCGAAAGGGGTATACCGGATTTCGAGTCCAGCGCGATCGATCACTCTGCCAACTCTCCGATTGCGGATGCAAAGGTAATACAAATTCCTGATTCCACCAAAGGAATTGCGGGAAAGTTGCAAAAATTATTCGAAAGAAAGCTTTTGGAGACGGTTACGAAGCTGTTCGGCTTCTGATTTGCGGATGCTGAGACGGATTTCGCAGGTGTTATCGTAGGTCTGTGAGACGATACGCGGCTGCATGTCCTTCACGATGCGCATTACATCGTTCATCATAGGGTAGGGGAAGTTGTAGGTGATGATTTCCTCTACTTGGCGGGTTTCGATTTCCGAGTGTGCGATGGCATCGGCAGCAGCTTCACGATAGGCTACGATGAGTCCGCTGGTGCCGAGATTCACACCGCCGTAGTAACGCACCACGACGATGAGGATGTCGGTGAGTTCCTGGGAGTTAATTTGTCCGAGGATGGGTTTGCCGGCAGTGCTGGAGGGCTCGCCGTCATCGTTAGCTCGGAACTCCAGTCGTTCTGGGCCCAGCATGTAGGCATAGCAGACGTGGCGGGCATCGTAGTATTTCTTGCGGTAGCCGGCAAGGAGGTCTTTGATCTCCTCGACTGACGATACATGATGAGCGAAGGCGAGGAACTTGCTACGCTTCTCGGTGTAGTAGCCCTCGCCTTCGGTCTTAATCGTGCGGTATTCGTCGAGCATAAAGGGGAGTTGCTGTGGCACAGCAACATACTGAACTAGTTGTTATACTCCTGCCAAGACTTGATCTTTACATCGTCGAGGCTCATGGCGGTGAAGGCCTCGATGAAGGCCTTGGCCAGACGAACGTTCGTCATCAGGGGGATGTTGTGATCGATGGCTCCACGGCGGATCTTATAACCGTTGGTGAGCTCGCGAGAAGAGTGGTTCTTCGGCACGTTGATGACCAAGCCAACCTTGTGCTGGGAGATGAGATCCATCACGTTGTTATCCTCGCCATCCTCATCAGGCCAAGCCACGCTGATAGCCTTCACGCCGTTATCGTTGAAGAACTTGGCGGTTCCTGCGGTGGCGTAGATGGTGTAGCCCTTCTTGGCCAGCTGCTGTGCGGGCTCAAGTAGAGAAACCTTACCCTTGGCACCACCAGAGGAGATGAGCACGGCATCCTTAGGAATCGAGTAACCCGTGGCAATCAGCGAGTTGAGCATGGCTTCGTTGAGGTCGTCGCCCAAGCAACCTACCTCACCCGTTGAGCTCATGTCAACACCCAGCACTGGGTCGGCATTCTGCAGACGTGCAAACGAGAACTGCGAGGCCTTCACACCGATTCGGTCGATGTCAAACTCGCTGCGCTCAGGCTTCTGATAAGGAGCATCGAGCATGATCTTAGTAGCTGTCTCGATGAAGTTGCGCTTCAGAATCTTCGATACGAAGGGGAATGAGCGCGAGGCACGGAGGTTACATTCGATGACCTTCACCTCGCGGTTCTTAGCGAGGAACTGGATATTGAACGGACCGCTGATATTCAGCTCGGCAGCGATCTTATGGGCAATCTTCTTAATCTGACGGATGGTAGAGAAGTAGATGTGCTGGGCAGGGAATACCATCGTGGCGTCGCCTGAGTGCACACCGGCATACTCGACGTGCTCAGATATAGCGTACTCGATTACCTCACCCTTATCTGCCACAGCGTCGAACTCAATCTCCTTGGTCTCTGTCATGAACTTCGATACCACCACGGGGAACTCCTTCGAAACCTCGGTGGCCATATTGAGGAAGCGATGCAGTTCCTCTTCGTCGTAGCAGACGTTCATCGCAGCACCGGAGAGCACATACGAAGGACGCACGAGCACGGGATAGCCCACCTTGGCCACGAAGTCCTTCACATCGTCGAACGAAGTCAGAGCCTGCCATGAGGGCTGATCGATGCCTAACTTGTCGAGCATGGCGGAGAACTTGTCGCGGTTCTCAGCACGGTCGATGTCAACGGGTGATGTACCGAGTACGGGCACGCCCTGGCGATAAAGCTTCATAGCGAGGTTGTTGGGAATCTGGCCACCCACGGAGACAATCACACCACGGGGCTGCTCAAGGTCGATCACATCGAGCACACGCTCCAGCGAGAGCTCATCGAAGTAGAGGCGGTCGCACATGTCGTAGTCCGTTGAAACGGTCTCGGGGTTGTAGTTGATCATGATCGACTTGTAACCCAGTTTGCGGGCGGTATTGATGGCGTTCACAGAGCACCAGTCGAACTCCACGGAAGAGCCGATGCGGTAGGCACCAGAACCCAAGACCACCACCGACTTCTCATTATTATAATAATTAATGTCGTGGGCAGCCACGTAGTTCTCACCCTTCGGATCGCCGAAGGCAGGCGTGTGGGTGTATGTGAAGTAGAGGTAGTTGGTCAGTTCGGGATGCTCGGAGGCCACCGTGGGGATGCGTTTCACGCTGGGAACGATACCCTTCTGCTGACGATACTTGCGGACGGTCAGGTTCTCCTTCTCCATGTTACCGCCCTGAGGCTTCAGCACGAAGCGGGCAATCTGGAAGTCGCTGAATCCGCAGCGCTTCACCTCTAAGAGCAGCTCGTCGGGCAGCTCATCGAGGGCGTTATATTTCTGCAGCTCGTGCTTCAGGTCAACGATATGCTTCAGGCGCTCCAGGAACCACACGTCGATCTTCGTGAGCTCCTCGATACGCTCGATGGTGTAACCCTCTTCGAGAGCCTGTGCGATGGCGAAGATACGCAGGTCGGTGGGGTTGGCCAGTTCCTCGTCGAGGTTATCGAACTTGGTGTGGTCGTTGCCCACGAAACCGTGCATGCCCTGTCCGATCATGCGGAGACCCTTCTGGATCATCTCCTCGAACGAGCGGCCGATAGACATAATCTCACCCACGGACTTCATCGAAGAGCCAATCTGTCTTGAAACGCCCACGAACTTGGTCAAGTCCCAACGGGGTATCTTACAGATCATATAGTCGAGGCTCGGAGCCACGTAAGCGGATGAGGTGGTGCCCATCTCACCGATCTGGTCGAGCGTATAGCCGAGGGCAATCTTGGCGGCGACGAAGGCGAGGGGATAGCCAGTGGCTTTAGAAGCAAGGGCAGAAGAACGCGAAAGACGGGCGTTGATCTCGATGATGCGGTAGTCGTTGGTCTCTGCGTTGAAGGCGAACTGAATGTTGCACTCGCCGACGATACCGAGGTGCTTCACGCACTTGATGGTCAATTCCTGAAGCATCTTCACCTGGTCCTCACGCAGCGAGCAGGTGGGAGCCACCACAATCGACTCTCCTGTATGGATGCCGAGGGGGTCGAAGTTCTCCATCGAAGCTACGGTGAAGCAGCGGTCGTTGGCATCGCGGATGCACTCGAACTCAATCTCTTTCCAGCCCTTCAGTGACTCCTCAACGAGGATCTGCGGGGCGAAGGTAAAGGCTGACTCTGCGATCTCGATGAACTTCTTCTCGTCGGGGCAGATGCCCGAGCCGAGACCACCGAGGGCGTAGGCTGAGCGGATCATGATGGGGAAGCCGATCTCGTGGGCAGCCTTCAGCGCATCTTCCATCGACTCGACGGCGTGGCTGACGGGAACCTTCAGGTCTACCTCGGCCAGCTTTTTAACAAAAAGGTCGCGGTCTTCAGTGTTCATGATGGCCTCGACGCTTGTTCCAAGTACTTCAACTCCGTATTCCTTCAACGTGCCGTTCTGATAGAGCTCCGTTCCGCAGTTCAATGCGGTCTGTCCTCCGAACGCCAGCAGAATACCGTCAGGCCTTTCTTTCTTGATGATTTCAGTCACGAAGTGTGTATTCACCGGCTGGAAATACACCTTGTCTGCAATACCTTCCGATGTCTGGATGGTTGCGATGTTTGGGTTAACGAGAACGCTCTTGATTCCCTCCTCGCGGAGTGCTTTCAATGCTTGTGAACCAGAGTAGTCAAACTCTCCTGCTTGTCCGATTTTCAAGGCACCCGATCCGAGTACCAACACCTTTTTCAGTTCTTTCTTCATTTTTTGTGGGTTGATTTTGTATCCTTGTTCTTAAATCGCGTGCAAAGGTACAACGTTTTTCGGAAACCACCAAATTTGATGCCTCCTTTTGTGTTAAAATATGCACGAAATTGATGCAATTTGCTATTAATTAATGCAAACGGAATATTTATGCAGTTTTAGCGTATAAATGTTGCATATATTGCATCTGAGGTTCCAAGTCTTAGGACTCCGACTTTTAAATCATGAAATCCTCGGTTTGCAGACTTAGGACTTTGTGACTTTTGACTTTGTGACATTAAGGAGGTTTCAATAGTGCAGGAAGAATATTAGAATTATATAATATTATAATATTATATAATTTATATTATATTAGACGGCGATTTTGTTGTTGATGTATGGAAGGTGCTTATTGTCACAAAATCACATGTCACAGTGTCCATGTGGAAAAATGAATTTTCGCTGCTGATTTTCACAACTCTGCCATGCTAAAATTTGGCGGTTTCGGATTTTATTCGTAACTTTGCAGCAGTGAACGAGAATGGGTTAAATGAACAACGAGATATTGAGCCAACTGAATGAGAGTCAGCGCGTTGCCGTGGAGTACTGCGACGGGGCTTCGTTAGTGATTGCAGGTGCGGGATCAGGTAAGACGAGGGTGCTGACGTATAAGATCGCATGGCTGTTGGAGAGGGGAAAGGAACCGGGTAACGATCCCATCAGGCCTTGGAATATCCTGGCACTGACATTTACGAATAAGGCAGCGCGGGAGATGAAAGAGCGAATAGGCCGATTGGTGGGTGAGGACGAGGCCAGATACCTGCAGATGGGCACGTTCCACAGCGTCTTCGCGCGCATCCTCAGGGCAGAGGCAGACAAAATCGGCTATAACCCGAACTTCACCATCTACGACCAGACTGATGCGCGCTCGCTGGTGAAGGCGATCATCAAGGAGATGCAACTCGATGATAAGGTCTATAAACCCTCATCCGTGGCCGATCGCATCTCGATGGCCAAGAACCACCTTCTGCTGCCGCAGGCTTATGCCCAGAGCTCGTGGGCGCGTGACGATGCCTCGCAGAAACGGCCGCAGATGTATAATATATATAATAGGTACGCGGAGAGATGTCGGCAGGCGAACGCGATGGACTTCGATGATCTGTTGGTGCAGACGTGGGTCTTGTTCTCAAATCATGAGGATATCCGAAGAAAATACGTTGAAAAGTTCCATTTCGTGCTCGTGGATGAGTATCAGGACACGAACTTTGCGCAGCAGGCCATCGTCTATCAGCTCACGAAGGAACGTCAGCGGGTCTGTGTCGTGGGTGACGATGCCCAGAGTATCTACAGCTTCCGGGGTGCGAATATCGACAATATCCTGAACTTCCAGAGTCAATACACCAACACGCGACTCTTCAAACTGGAGCAGAACTATCGGAGTACACAGTTGATTGTGCAAGCGGCAAACTCGCTGATTAAGCGCAATGAACGACAGATACCAAAGAATGTCTTTTCGAAGAATGAACACGGCGAACGGCTTCAGTTGAAACCAGCCTATTCGGACAAGGAGGAGGCGATGATCGTGACGCAGGATATCAAGCGGCTGCGGCGGCAGGACCATTGCAACTGGAGCGATTTCGCCATTCTATACCGCACGAACTCGCAGAGCCGTAGCTTTGAGGAGCAAATGCGTAGGGATAACATTCCGTATCGCATCTACGGTGGCCTGAGCTTCTACCAGCGCAAGGAGATCAAGGATGTGATTGCCTATTTCCGTCTGGTGGCCAACCCTAACGACGAAGAGGCCTTCAAGCGCATCATCAACTATCCCACACGAGGCATCGGCGATACAACTGTGG
>JAEETC010000337.1 GCA_016286585.1 Prevotella sp.
ATGAGGGAGTTGTGGATATCGTAATGCTTCAATAGGATGCCCGACGTTCGGGTATCTTCTGCCAGTATGAGATCAACCTCCTTCAGAATACGGATGGCACGCAAAGTCATGTCCTCCATATTACCCACTGGCGTCGGAACAATGTACAATATGCCCATTTCGGCGGCAAATTTAGCGTAAATAATCAGAATAGACAAAAAAAGCGGCAAAATCTTTGCAAATTTTAAAACGTTTTGGTAATTTTGCAGTCATGATAACAGAAAACTTGACAGGAGAGAGCCACCGCTCCGGTAGAATTGAGGTGGTTTGCGGTTCAATGTTCTCAGGAAAGACCGAGGAACTCATCCGTCGCCTGCGCCGGGCACAGTTCGCCCGTCAGAAAGTGGAGATCTTCAAACCCGCTATCGACGTAAGGTACTCCGAAGAAGATGTCGTCAGCCACGACCAGAAGCACATCATGTCGACCCCCATCGACTCGTCGGCAAGCATCTTGCTGCTCTCTTCAGACTGCGACGTGGTAGGCATCGACGAAGCGCAGTTCTTCGACATGGGACTGGTGGAAGTGTGTAACGAACTCGCCAACCGAGGCATCCGGGTAATCATCGCCGGCCTCGATATGGACTTCAAGGGTATCCCCTTTGGTCCGATGCCTGCCCTATGCGCCATTGCCGACGATGTGACGAAGGTGCATGCCATCTGCGTCAAATGCGGCAATCTGGCCTATGTCAGTCATCGTACGGTAGAGGGTTCACAACGGGTTCTCTTGGGTGAGACACAAGAGTATGAACCCCTGTGTCGGGAGTGCTACCAGAAGGCGATTGCTGAGGAAAAAGCCCGCTGTGAATCGGAAAAAGCGGGACAAACATAAAAAATCCTCGCAATAAATTTGGTAGTTTCGCTAAAATGTCGTACCTTTGCACCCGCTTTCGAAAGAATGCGTCATAAGGTTGATCCGTTAGCTCAGTCGGTAGAGCACAACACTTTTAATGTTGGGGTCTTGGGTTCGAGCCCCAAACGGATCACAAAAAGAGAGACCGTCAGGCCTCTCTTTTTGATTTTCATCAGAATTTCGTACTGCCGTCGTAGTTGAAGATCGGCGCATCGGTGGGTACTTCCTGATCGTAGAACATCACCGCCGAGTCGTTCGACTTCGGGTGCTGTTTCTTCAGCAGACGGATCATCTCTGCACCGGCCAGCAGCACAGGACCATATCCGTGAGCCGCCATCACATGGGTGGGACGATAGGCATAGAACGCCGGATCGAAGCCCATGCCCGTACCTACGCACACCTTCTCCACCTGTCCTTTCGCGTTGACGCAGGAAGCGACAGCATGCCAACCGAGCTGTGCCACGGGACCGTAGACCTTCGCATCGAGCCAGCCCTGATTGACGGCATGCGCCAGACAATAGGTATAGATGGCTGTGGCAGAGGCTTCGAGATAGGTGTCGGGACGGTCGAGCAACTGATGCCAGAAGCCGTCGTGGTGCTGCAGACGGGCGAGGCCTGCGGCATGGGCTTTCAGCAGATTCATGATCTCCGAACGCTTGGGATGATCCTCGGGCAACACGTCGAGCACCTCACACAACGTCAGGATGGCCCAACCGTTAGCGCGTCCCCAGTGGAAGGCCGGATGTTCCTCCATCGACTCCACCCACCCGTGGCGGAAGAGCTGCTTCTCAGGCACCCACATACGCTGGGCGAACTGCAGAATCTGACGGGCGGCCTCGTCATAATAAGTCGGATCGTCCATCAGCTTACCCATATAGGCCACCGTGGGGATGCCCATGAACATATCATCGAGCCAAAGGGTATTGTTCTGCGGACGGATTCGGGCAAATGTGCCGTCTTCCAGACGATACTCCCTGTTCATAATGTAATCAACATAGTTGCCGATCAATGGTATCACCGACGAGTTCCCCTGATTCTGGTTCATAAGCACCGCCTTAATCATCGAGCAGCAGACGGCTCCGGCATCATCGAGGGCATGAGGGTCGATGACGCGACGGATGTTCACGTC
>JAEETC010000016.1 GCA_016286585.1 Prevotella sp.
TAGGCGACGGAAATCGGCATTGGTGACGCAGATGGTCTCTTCGCCAGCGAGCCATTCTGTCACGTATTTCTTATAGGCATCGCTACCCTCAGTAGTGCGCTCGCCGGCTATGAAGATGAGTTTCACATCGTCGCGCTTGGCAATCTCAGCACGCAGAGCCTTACTGCTCTGGATGGCAGCACGACAGGGGCCGCAACCCATGCCCCAGAAATCAATCATCAGATAACGACCTGGGTATTTGGCTATGATGTCGCGGATGATCTCTGCACCAGGACCTTCGGGCAAAGAAGAGGTTAGTTCTGTCTGCGACATTCTGGCCTGATAGAACTCCTCAGCCTTCTGGCGAATATATGGATGAGTGAGTGCAGAGAGATAAAGGGGATACATGTTACTCACCGATTCGGTGTTGGCCGCGATAGAGTCGCGTTGTGACTTGACAATTGTCGTATCTGCCATGATGATGGGAATCGCCACTTCATTCTGCCGCCACAGGTCGAAGCTGTTCTGCATATCATTGAGCATGCAGAGCTGTGCTGTCAGATTATTAGGCTTGCCCGTCAACTCACCCAGCATAGCGTTATTCCTTTCTATAGAGAGCTTCCTTTTTGCAAAGTCGTAGTCGTAAGTCCCGTCTTCACCCTCCATCGTTTCCTGTTTTACTTTGCGGACAGGTTCTGCGAACTGAATGCGGTTGAGAGTAAAGAAGAAGTCATGGCTCATCAACAGCAACGGATTGTCGAAATCCACACGCTGCAACGCCTTGTAATTATTAACGTCGCCTACCGTTTGCAGTTCCACGCTGTCTGTCACCAATCGTGTCCAGCTTCCGTCTTCGTTTTCCTTCCAAGGGGAAAGTCTTTCTTCATGATACATGGCATAGTCCATCAAGGCTAAAGCGTAAATGGACTGCATTTCGCCTAAGGCCAGATGTATCTCCATCGGCGTGAAGTGGTCACGACGGCTGATCATATCGATACGGTTCAGCATATTCTGCCACACTTGTTCTGCCAAGAGGTTGGCTTCTTTGAAATTCCCCTCGAACATATTGAGAGGCCTGCTTAATTCCTGTAATCGCAAATCGGATTTCAGCCATCGTTCCACATCATGGCAGCTGCCGTTGTTATAGAAGCACTCATATTGTCCCCGCTCGTTTGGTCGCACAGTGATGTCGATAGTTTCACCAGGACGGGCAAAGAATGGTATCTCGTAGAATCCTACCTTCGATTCTTCCGAGGCATAGAACGACAGCTTCATAGGATAACTAAGCAAGATTTGCTTTTCGAACGTGCCGTCGGGTTCTATCTCTATCAGGAGTGTACCATTGTTCTTTTTCGTCACGTCGTACACATAGCTCTCCATCGCCGTAAATCCGAAGCGCTCTGCGTCGTAGCCCTCAATACGACCACGTATGGTGACACTGTCCGTCTTCAGCCAGTCCGCAGGCAGCGTATAAGGATTGTTGGCATAGAACTGTTGTAATGTGGGTGCCTTTATTGCCGTCCCCATATTGTGAATACCGAGGAGCATGAAAGCATTTCGCACATCGCCTTCGATGAAGTCAAAGATCTGTACATGCTTTGGCATCGGCTCGAAATGCATCGTAAACTCAGTCACGCCGTTCTCTGGCGACTGTACCCATGTATCGAGGGCTATACCCTCGGAAGAGTGTAGCGGATAACGGTTGCCATTTTCATCCTTGAGGTAGCTTTCCTTCACGAAGCGAAAGTATTGCCCTTTAGGATACTGCATGGTGAAATGGATGGTGGTAGCCGTATCAGTCATCGTGACTTCGCTGGCTTTCAATTCGCCCTGAAAGACATTTGCACAAGCCATCGCCTCAGGACTTTTTATAGCCTTGACGGTTTTCGCCAACCCAGTCAGACAGACGAGAGCTAACAGTAACGTTGGTAATAGTTTCTTCATATTATTGTCTATTTATTGATCCGAGCGTTCAGCAGATTGCAGATTTCTTGTGGTTTCAACGATAGGAAGCCTACGTAGACTTCGTAGGGATAACCCTGGAGAGCTGCTTCGAAGCGCTGTTTACGATCCTTAGCTATCTCCTCTTCCGTGATACCTGCCTCAACATTGTCCTTATAGCGTATGCCAATAAACTTGCGGCCATTGTACTTGCCGACGTAAAAAGAATCAACACCTGACAGTTGCACGACCCATGGTTCCGGAGCGTTCACTCTCAACTGAACATCCGTGATAACAAGATGGGTCTTGCGTTTAAAATATGCAGGGACTAAATTGAATGCAGCAATGCAGACAAAAAGTGTTATCATATGATACTTATTAGCCCCTATAACCCCTGGGCCTCCAATGGCGGCGCTAACACCCATGATAACTGCAAATACAACTATCATTACCAATAATATGTAAATCCACATCATTGGGGACATGTTAATTCTTATCTCTTTCATATATTCAGATACTATTTTACGATGATTCTGGGATGATAATTGAACAGTTTCTGGTTGTCGCGGAGCTCCTGGACGTCGAGGGGGAGCACACAGCCCGACCAGTTGGCTCCCCATGCGTTGAAGGGTTCTCCTTCAGGAACGATGTAGGTGACTTTCGTCAGTTCCTGGGGTAAGGGGTCGAATACCAGTACGTAGGCCACATAGTCACCGGCATTGCCCTCCATGAAGAACAGTTCGTCCATAGGAAGACCCTGTATCTCACGGATCTTGTACTGATGACCTCTATCATCAACCAGTTTGGTGTCGTGTCCGAAACTCCAGTACTCAGTGGTCCAGTTCTGCTCGAAGCCTATGGCGAGGTAGGTAGCCTCGGGTGTGCGCCATAGTGCCATCGTGCCATCTTTCAGAGGCTTGATCAGATGCGCATCCCTCATCACTTTCCAGGTGTTCCAGTTCTGTGCGTCGTAGGGTTTATCCTCACTCATGTGTTCTTTGTGCACATAAGGCTTATGGAACTGTGGAATGGTGTCGTAGTCTTGATATTCTAGGGTGCCGGTAAACCCATGACCAATGGTGATGGGGGCGCCCATCATTCCCCAGTTTGGAAGGCCATAGATTCTCACCTCCTTCGTCGTCTCGGCCAGTGGGGCAAAGAACACCTTCAGGTCGACCACATCGTCTATCTTCGCCCTGACGGTGAAGTGCTTACGATAGGTATCAGGCTCCGTGCGACGAATACGATACTGAGCACCCGTCTCCTGATCCACGAGACAAGTCTCTTCAGAGGTCAGCCATAGATTGGTCACCTCATCGGCAGGCATGCGCAGATAGCAGTGTAGCACCGTCTCATTGTTCTCCTCTGTCAGTCGCCAACTCATCGGCATGTAGGAATGGGCATCCTGCAGCACGTTAGTCAACTCTGGGAATATCTTCAGATAATCCTTCTCGATAGCGACATTCTCGGCATCGCAATAGTCCTTGATCCAGTCCATATTCGTCTTATGCCAGACCGCTGTGGTCTTCTTCGTCTTCTGGTCTGTCTTGACTTCAGGACACGACACGAATATGCCCGCGCCTTTAGCATACTCCTTGGTTCCTGTCGTTTCCGACTGGAAAGTGTAGGTGGCTGTTGCTTTGAATGCTTTCGGTTGTGCCTGTAAGGTGAAACTTGTCATAGCCAGAAGGCTCACAAAATAGATTCTTTTCATACGGCTTTTCTTTTTAAAATAATGTACTCACGTTGGTTTGCGTTAGTTGTTCACGATATTTCTGATAACAGGCCGATGAGATGTCCGCCTCTATCGGTGAGTGGGTGCTGTATAACAGGATGCGCCCGCCAACGATGCGCTCCGCTATCCAGAGGTACTTTTCATTCTTATGCAGATCCTTCAGGGTGAAGAAGAATTGTTGGTGCGAGAAGTTCAGCAGGTAGCCGGGTGTCTTGCTGTCATACCAGCAGGCGGCCTGCAACAGGCGTCCGAAGAGGTTCTGTTCCTGCTTGTCGTCGAAGACGTAGGCCTTGCCAACGGCCATGCTGTCGCCAGGCGTGCAATCCATCGACACGGCCTCCACCTCGTTAAACGCCGCCATCTTCGCAATGAACTCGTCCATGCGGCTGGGTGCCTGATAGGTGGAGTCTGCCGTAGGGACATAGGCTGCGTAGTGCAGATTAGGAATAGCCTCCTGACTCCTGACTACTTCCTCCTGACTCTTGACTACTTTCTCCTGACTCTTAGGAGCCAAGTTTGCGATTGTACGAACGGCCTGTACTGTTGATTTATCTTGCTTATTTACTGTGTTTTGGCTGTCTATACTGACAGTTTTCTTCGTCTGTACTATAGACGGCCTGACCTTCGGCTCTTGTTTGACGTGCTCCGCCACTAGAGTGTCATCGTTGCCGATGGTCGCTATCGTCAATCCTACACCTATTAGTAATAATATAGAGGCAGCCACAGCCATCCAGCGCCAAATTGGGCGACGGCTCTGTTTGGGGGCAATTTCCTCCATGATGCTGTCGCAGAAGTCGACAGGCACCTCAGGCTTCGCCCGTCGAGCTTCCCTCCGGCGCAGGGCCTCACGCAGATCTTGATCCTTCAGTTCATTCATTTTCTTTCTGTTTAATCATCTGTAAGAGTTTCTTTCTGATGCGATGGAGCCGGGTGGCCAGTGCATTTGGTTCGGCATCCATGATATAGGCGATTTCCCTTAACGGTCGGTCCTCGTAATAATAGAGGTGCAACAGCATCTGCTCGTCAGGCGATAGATCGTCGATGGCCTCTTCCATCAGAGCGATGCGCTCCTCGCGACCTGTTGACAGCTCTTCGCCGTCCATCATTGCCGGTATCTCTGCCATGTCCACATAGTGCGGCTGTTGTCGCCTCAATCGGCTCATCGATTCGTGGTAGGCAATACGGCAGACCCATGTGCAGAACGACGATCGGAATTCGAACGACGCCAATGATCGGAAAGCCTTCACGAAGGCATCCTGAGCCACCTCCCTGGCATCCTCGACATCAGGCACCAACTGCAACGTGAAGCTAAGCACCTCATGTGAATAGGTATTCACAAACCAGGCATACTCCTCGCGCTTGCCGCTGAGTATCCGCCCAATGCGCTGACGTTCACTTTGTGTCCGTACATCACGACTCGGCCAATCATGAGAGCATGCAGGTTCTCGCTGTTCCGTACGGTCACTTTGTATCTGACCGCTCATGCTGATGACTTCGCTCATTCTACCTTATAGACAAAGGTTATTTCAAATGATTACAGGTTTATGTGTTAAAGAAACAAAAACGGCATCCATCACGGTTGAGAGATGTCGTTTAGGATTGCAAAACTTTATCCAAAAAGGAAGGAACACTCTACATCAGCCCGTCGACGGGGAGGCTGGCATCCTTGCGGTAGGCGAGGCCTGTGACGACGCAACAAAGGTCACCGTGCTGATTGGTGATGCGCACATCGACATAAGGTATCTTATGATGGTTGTAAACCTCAGTGGCTTCGGCCGTGAGCGTATCACCAACTTTGGCACTATGGAGGAACATGATGTTGTTCTCAATGCCAAAGGTAAGACTACCGCGGCTGTTCATAACGGCGGCTATCGCGATGTCGGCCAAAGTAAAGAACACGCCTCCCTGACAGACGCCCCCTGCATTAAGATGTTCGGGGGTAACAGTCAGTTCAGCTGTAGCATAGCCTTCACGCACTTCCTTGAGTTCACAGCCACTGTTGGCAGCAAAACGGTCGTTAAGGGAGAGATATTCCTTGAGGGTCATGAATGTTGAGAGTTAGAAAGTGACAAGGTGATGTTCCATCAGTTTACCAACGATGGGGATGAGTTGGTCAACGGGAGTGCCGATGATCTCGCTGATAGCGATAAGATCGTTACGGCCGTCGGCATAGGCCGTGAAGTGCTGCATAGCACGGAAAGCTGCGTAAGTACCCTTCTGGCTAATCGTGGGATAAAGCCCGCGCTTACCTAACTGGGGCTCGCAGGGACAAGTCATCTGATAGTGGCGGTTATATTCCAGGGCGTTGATGACCTTCACCATCACATCATAGGAACCCTGAAGCCCTGCGGGACTGATGAGGGAGAGATCATCGGCAGAAGTATGATACTCCGGATACTCATGATACTTGCTGCGACAGAAGGCGCACACCGGCAGTCCGACGCCTGCAGAACCATACTGGCGTTCGTCGGAGGCACGTTTCATGAACGAATAGCGGATATAGTCGGGATAGTGAAAGTGGAGTACATTCTCCAACACGCGGTCAGCCAACGTGTCTTCGTACTTTGTACTAACCATCGAATAGGTACGATCATCGCCCACGCAACTCAATACGAAACCTGCCTTCACATGCTGTTGCATCGACTTTATGTTTCGGCTCAGATATGTAATAGAACCGATCGTCTCTGGTACGATGATAAAGCGATAGGTATATCGGCGTTTAGGGAGGCTCTGGACATAGCGGATAAGTGCAGTCATCAGACATGGGCCGGAAAGCTCATTGTTGGCCATCGAGGGGTGGCAGAGGTAGGTGGAGAAGAATACCTCCTCGTCGGTCTCGCCAGGCACGATGAGTTCGCCGTAGGTGAGCGAACCGTCGGCGAGAGTGCTGTCGATGCAGACCTCGTACTCAGGGTCTGTCAACTGCTGCTTCTGACGCTCAGACATGCAGAATCCCCAGCGTTCCTTGTAATAGGAGGTGACGTAGGGAATCCAGTCGGGTTGCTCGGACTGGGTGTAGACATGCTCCAACAGTTCCTCGCGGCTCACCATCTGATGAATAGGCACGGAATAGCCAAGCACATGGAGGTTGCTGTCGCGGAAGTCGATAACGGTTTCACCGTCTTTCCGACGTATCCAACCGCCTCGGATATTCCACTCTTTGGGCACGGTCCAGTCGAATACCTCTGTACCTGAGGGCACCTCAAATACCTGCATCTCCGGCACATGTTCACGGATGATACCCAATGACTGCCGGAAGCCGTCGCCCGTAATACTACGGCAGATAGGGAACAGCCTCACCGCCAAGTCGTACATTTCTTTTCCCGCCATCTGTATACTCATCTATAAGCTATAAACAATTCACAGCGGCATAGCACTGGCGGAGAGCCAGATGGCGATGCACGCTAAAGCCGTTCTTGTTGACACCGTCGACATCATGGTATTTGCCCACGTAGATACGGTCGCCGTTATGGTCGGTATCACAACACCAGACGAAGTCGTGATACCACAGTCTGCCGTCGTAACAGAACCAACATGCAAAGAAGGACCAGGCGCATAGGATGGCTGAGGGAAACGCATAACTGTCTGCCATCAACTGTTCGGGCATAACAGCACGCGAGGCCTCGATTACCTCCTTGCGAAGGAGATACCAACGTGATTCAAGCGGTTGGTCAATAAAATCTTCATGCATATACCAGTCCTGATTGTAGAAACAGGGTTCACTCACATCTGGATCGACACCGAAAACCTCCCGTAAGTTTCTGATGTTGACAGTCTTGTCACCAATACAGGGCAAACCCATAACGAGAAGATAATCTGTTACGCAAGCCTCCAACTGTTCCATCGAGTAGTTCATATCAGGCACGGAAATCTCTGTTCCCCACCCCAGTCGTTCCAATAGCGGTTTCAACTCATCCGGACCAATGAAATTATTACCAAAGAGTTGCTTCAGTCTGTCAATTGTGCTTCTTTCCATTTCTGGTAATCTATTACTTCCTGTGCACTGGCCAAATGGCCCATCTCTGTGTATTTCTCTATTCTAAGTATTTCGCCCTCGAGACGTTCAAAGCGTGTACCCCACCCCTTGTCGACAAACCAATCAAGGTTTCGGGCAGGGGCATTATAGAGCGTGATGCCACTATTAGTATCAAGGACTTCACGTAGGAACGTCAAATAAGCCCTATATTGATGCTCGTGCGATGCCACAAGAATCAGTTTCTTCCATCCGCGCTCCACCGCCATGCGCACCACCTCAACAGCTTGTTCTCGGGTATTCAACGAACGGTCTTCATGAATGATGTCTTCCTCAGGCACACCCTCCTTCAGCATCCGCGGCAGCACCTCGGAGAAGGGGAAACTACCATAGTCGTAGTCGGTAATATTGCCGCTGAAGACAATCTTCGGCGCCTTCTGCTGCTTGTATAGGCTCACGGCCTTACGGAAACGGTCGAAACCGTCACCCTCGAGCAAGATAATCGCATCAGAGGGTGACAGACAATCGTTGTCGACAATCGCAAGAATCTTTTCTCTGTCTGTGATCATAGGTCTTCCCAGAATATCGGGTCACGGGCGGGAATGTCCTTATTGACAACTTTGCCAATGATGGTCTGCTTGAACTTCGGAGGGATTCCGAGTGCAGGACGCAGCACATCGATATCCTCAGCAGTAATTACCTGCCCCTTCTTCAGCGGACGCTTGGCATAGAGACAACGGCGCTGCACAAAGACAGTCTCTCCCTCTTCTGCAACCACTTCCTTGCGTGTGGAACCCATCGCGCGCTCCACCTCACGGATGGAGTCGACCATGAACTTAAACTCCTGCGGCTCCATCGAATGAGGATGGTCGGGTCCCTTGTCAGTCTTATCAAGCGTGAAGTGTTTCTCGATGACACGACCACCAAGCACTACCGATGCCAAAGCCACCACGTGACCGGGCGAGTGGTCGCTGTAACCTGTCAGACAGTCAAAGGCACTCTGATAAGTTTTCAACACATTCACGTTGGCACTATCAATCTTCGATGGATAGTTGGTGATGCACTGCATCAGCACGAGGTCCTTATTACCTGTTTTCTCTATGGTACGCACGGCCTCGTCGATCTCAGACATTGTGGCATCGCCTGTGGCCAGCATCACGGGGATGCCCTTCTTAGCTGTATACTCCAGCATCTCCAACCAGGTAATCTCACCTGAGCCGATCTTGATGAACGGCAATTTCATGTCGGCACAGAGGTCGATGGCCTCCTTGAAATAAGGCGAGGTAGAGAAGTCGATGCCCACCTTCGCACAGTAGTCGGCCACCTCCTGGTGCCACTCGATGGGGAACTCTACATCGCGGAACACCTCCGTCACCGTACGGCCCCACGAGCCGTGAACGCCGTGAAGGGTCATCTTCGAAAAGCCACCCTCCGAGACGATACTCTCGGCCTTGAATGTCTGGAACTTGGCGCAGTCTGCACCTGCCTCTTTCGCGGCATCGATCAGGCGCTTGGCCTTGTCGAGACTGCCGTCGAAGTTACCGCCGATCTCGGCGATGAAGTAAGTGGGATAGTCCGGACCTATCATCCGGTTCCCGATCTTAATGTTCTTGTTAAATTCTAACATATTTCTATCTTTTTGCAATCAAATCTCCTTCTTTCTGTTCGACATCATCGTTGAGATGACTCACTTCGGGATGCTCGGCGAGCCACGCATAGATGCGCTCGTTGGCGATGGGCTTCCCGTCGTAGAGCGCCTCATAGATACGCTGGGCGAGCGCATAGTCATGATCGGTGTCCACCGTTAGACGATAACTGCCGTTCAGCGTCAGATGATACGGCACCCGCTTCACGGTGAATCGCTCAGGGTGTGTATATAAATAAGGTGTTACATGCTCACGCTCACGGTCGGAAGATGCCAGACGATAAGCCTCCTCGAGACCCTCGGCATAGAACACCTCCACACCCGTTCCCAGCGGCGCACCCTCCGACGACACATAGTCGCAGTCGTTCAAGCCCTCAATCTGACGGTCTGCCTGCAGCCAGTCCACAAAGGGATTATCACTCGTGGCGCGCACCACAATCTCCGGCTGGTACTTGTGGATGCAACCGATAAAGCGCTCCTGCACGTTATCCTCACTCCCCCGGAACGACGGAATTCCCCGTTCCTCCAGAAACTGCTCCAGTTCGTCGTTGCGCTCACCCGTCGGGATGGCGAACACCACCTTATCTATATGTTGGCTCAGACTCAGACGCTCAAACACATGTTCGGCAATCGTCTTCCCCGCCAGCGGCATGATCACCTTATCCGGCAATCTCGACGACGTCAATCGCGCCTGTACAATACACAATACTTTCATCACCTTTTCACTATTTCACCATTACCAGATTGTCCAGCCGCCATCCACCTGGATGTTCTGCCCCACCACATAACGCGAGGCATCAGACGCCAGGAAGAGCACAGCGCCCTTCAAGTCCTCCGGATCACCCAGACGGTGCGACGGATTCTTGTCTCTCAGACGGTCGGCAAACACCTTGTTCTCCTGCACCTTCGGCGAGGGGAACGGCCCTGGTGAGATGCTGTTCACGCGGATGCCCCGCTCGATGAGGTACGTGCCGAAATAGCGCGTCGTCTGGATCACGCTCGCCTTTGCAGCACTGTAGTTCACCGGTATCAGCGACGCCTCGCAAGGTGGCTCATACACAGCCAGATACGGCGACACAATGCCGTACATCGACGCGATGTTCACGATCGAACCGCCCTTCTTCATAAACGGCAACACCTCACGGATGCACTTATACACGCTCCCTGCGATACCGTCGATACAGCGTGCCCAGTCGTCATCCGTCAGATCCTCCGAACGTTTGCCAATACCTGCATACTGTGCCGCATTGTTAATCAGCACGTCGATGCTTCCTGCCTCCGTCGCCACCTCCGTAAATGCCTCACGGATGCTCGCGGAGTCCATGATGTTGATCTTCACGAACCGGAGCTTCGTATCGGCCCCGAACACCTGAGAGAACTTCTCGAGGCTGGTTCCAGCCACATAAACGAGTGCCCCTGCATCAGCCAGTGCCTCAGTCATAGCTCTTCCCAGATGGCCACAGCCACCTGTAATCAGGGCAGTCTTGCCTTTCAGCGAAAACAATTCCAGTGTACTTGCCATTAATTCTTATTTTTATTGCAACGGGCGGTGTAGAAGTCACGGAAGTCGGCCCAGCGATAGTAGGGATACTGTGTGGTGGACACGGGCAGACTGGCCTCACGTCCGTTGAGCAGGCACTTCACGAGGATGTCGTCAGACCCCTTCTTCCCACGATAGAACACCAGCTGCAGGTTCGAGGCCTTACCCGTCTGCCAATTCTGATAACAGTTCTTCACATCATAAGGATCCTCGGGGTCTTTGTCTGCACCGTTGAGACCCATGAGTACGGTCAGAGGCCCAAGACAAGTGTCGTGGCCAAAACGCAAATCGGCTATGTGGTCACTCTGTCCGGACAAGACGGCATCGGCTTTCTTGATGATATCCTCCAGAATAGGAATCATCTCATATTGAGGTCCGAACACCCAGGAATAGGAGCCGAGGTTCGACTGTTCCCATTGGGCTGCGATTTCCTCATCGGTGACAAGTCCAGCCATCATCCCTTCATGTCCGATACTCGGTAGCGATGTATAAAGGTTGATCAGGTTGCTTCCGATGTGATGAAGGTTACCTGGCAATGAATCAGTACTGGTGAACGTGCGCTTAACAATCTTATCACGCAACGACTCGTCGGTAGGAAACTTATCACGATTCTGTTCCCATCGCGGTGTAGCCTTGGGGAAGCTGTGCTTCACGGGATTCTGACGATCACTGGGTACCACACCGTCGAGGGTAAAGCGTGATGACTGTTCACGGATCTCAATCTTCGGGTTACACTGTACAAGTTCCTGACAGAACGACGACATGCTGAGCACACAACGGCCCGTAAGTGACGAAATCGCCAATACATTGCCCCCCTTCTTGAACACCTCAGGGAAGTTGTTGAACATTGTCCGGGCGATATACTGATGCTGTTCCCAACCGAGATCAGAGAGCTCACTCACACCCGTCTGTAGTTCTTCCTTCGCGGCCATGAACTTCTCATAGAATGCCTCACCCTCCTTCGTCAGCTGACCGCGCTCATGCGCCTTCGACAGCAGATTGGCCAGTTCCTGATAGAGCATCGCATTCCAATAATAGCGAGAACCATGCCGGCCGTAATGGCTGATGTAAAACGGTTTGTAGCCTTTCGGAGCCTTCGTCAACTGAGGGTTTGCAAACTGATACGGATAGTCCGTACCGTAAGCCTTACGGGGATCGGTCTTCAACTCGTCGATAGCCGTATTTCCCTGTGCCCAGGCCGCTGAGGCCACGAGTACCATGAACAAAACAGAAAACAACTTTTTCATAATGTGCAGAATTATCGCTACAAAAGTAAAGAAAAAAAACGAATAATTCACACTTTTGCAAGTTGTTTTAAATGTATTTAGCTTTTACTGATGCTTTCAATACGTAGTTTCACCAGACCAGCAGGCACACGCACCTCCACGACATCGCCAACCTTCTTATTCAGCAAAGCCTGTGCAATGGGCGACTTGATGGAGATTTTACCCGCCCTCAGGTCTGCCTCGTGCGGACTGGCTATCGTATAGGTCATCCGGCTATTGGTTGTAAGATTCGTCATCTCCACGCGACTGAGCAGCTGAACGCTGTCCGCACCGAGACGCGACGTATCGATGACCCTTGCATTAGCCAGAATACGCTGTTTGAAACGAATCCTGCCAAGAAGACGGGCCTGTTCACGCTTTGCAGCATGATACTCGAAATTCTCACTGAGATCACCTTTATCACGAGCCTCGGCGATAGCATCTCTCACCTGGGGCAACTCTACACTCTCCATCTGGCGGAGTTCAGCCACGAGTTTGTCGTAGCCCTCCTGAGACATATATTCCACACTCATAGTCCTTTTCCCGAATTATGCCTTACTTGTAATCTCACGGGCGCGCTCCAGAGCGAAATTGATGTGAGAACAGATATTCTCCTCGCCAAGCATCTTATCAAAGCCAGCACGATGCAACACAGCCTGCACGGCGGGATTCACACCTGAAAGCACCACCTGGATGCCCTCACGCTGCGACATCAGACACAGGTTCGTGAGGTTATGGATGCCTGTAGAATCTACAAACGGCACCTTACGCATACGAATGATACGAACAAGTGGCTTCTGACGCTGATGGCGCAAGACTCCCATGATCTCCTCGAAACGGTTACCAGCTCCGAAGAAATAGGGACCGTTGATCTCATAGACCTCAACACCCTCAGGGATGGTGAGATGTTCAAGGTTACCCAGCTGGAAGTCACTTTCCTCTTCCTCAGGATTGATTTCCTGAGAGATGACCTTCACGTCAGTGGTCTCAGCCATACGGCGCATGAAGAGCAAACAAGCACAGAGCAGGCCCACCTCAATGGCAATGGTGAGGTCGAAGATAACTGTCAACAGGAATGTCACCCAAAGCACGATGACATCACTCTTGGGATTCTTCAGAATGCTCATGAACGAGCGCCATCCGCTCATATTATAGCTGACGATGACGAGCACACCAGCCAGACAAGCCATGGGGATATACTGTGCCAGCGGCATGAGGAACAGGAAGATGAGCAGGAGCATAGCGGCGTGAACGATACCTGCCACAGGTGTGCGGCCACCGTTGTTGATATTGGTCATCGTACGGGCAATAGCACCCGTAGCGGGGATACCGCCAAAGATGGGCGACGCCAGATTGGCCACTCCCTGGGCAATGAGTTCCGTATTCGAGCAGTGGCGGTCACCGATGACACCGTCGGCCACGGTGGCAGAGAGCAGCGACTCGATAGCACCCAGGATGGCGATGGTGATAGCGGGTGACACGAGTCCCTTAATCACCTCCCACGACAGATCAGGCACCTGTGCCCCAGGCAGCGTGGCAGTAATCGAAAAGCGGTCACCGATGGTCTCAATACTCGTCACACCCATATACTGCTTCAGCAACAAGACGGCCACCGTCATGAGGATGATGGCAATCAGCGAGCCAGGCAGTTTCTTCAGCACATTGTTATAACGGGCTATCTTCGGCCATAGGGCGATAACGGCCACAGAGCCAATGCCGACGCCGGCACTCCACCAGTCAATCGTACAGAAACTTTCGAAATAGGCCATCCACTTCTCAATAAAGTCGGATGGAACGATGGCCATCGACAATCCCAACAGATCCTTAATCTGCGTGGTGAAAATAGTCAGTGCGATACCACTGGTAAAGCCCACGACAATGGGGTATGGGATATACTTGATGATCGTACCCAGATGGAGCAGTCCGAACATGATGAGGAAGACACCCGCCATGAGTGTGGCAATGGTCAGGCCCTCAAAACCATATTGCTGTATAATCCCATAAATAATAATAATGAACGCGCCCGTAGGACCTCCGATCTGCACCTTTGAGCCTCCGAGTACGGAGATGATGAGACCAGCCACGATGGCGGTAATAATACCTTTCTCCGGCGTCACACCTGACGCAATACCGAAGGCAATGGCCAACGGAAGGGCTACGATGCCCACAATGATACCTGCCAGCAGGTCAGTGGTAAACTGCCGACGGTCGTAATGCTTAAGTACCGAAAAAAGCTTCGGTCGAAATGTTAATGTCGTTGTCATATTCTCTTGTTGACTCTGAAAACAGGGCGCAAAATTACTAAAAAAGCTAAAAAACGACTTCATATGTGACAACTTATTCAAAAAAGGTGTAATTTTGTTGCCGAAAATCAAGACCATTTCGTTTAATTTAAAGAAAGCATTATGAAAAAGGTTTTATTTGCAGTGGTGGCTATGATCGCCATCGGTTTCGCTTCGTGTACGAACAAACAAGCTCAGGCTCCCGCAGAGGCTGAGGGTGTGAACATTGAGGAAGTTGTGGGTGACGCCACTTCCCAGTTGCAGGCTGCCATCGACGGCGCTGATGCCGGCAAGTTGCAGACTGTGATCGATGCCATCAAGGCAAAGGCTGCCGAACTGGACCCTGAGATTGCCAAGGAGTATATCACAAAGGTTCAGGAGTTCCTGAAGGAGAACGCCGACAAGATCAAGGCTTTCGCTGGTGAGAACGAGACTCTGAATGCAGCTATTACCGCTCTGACTGCTGCTCCTGCCGACGCCATCGTCAGTGGATTGAAGTCTGCCGTCGGCGCTGCTGGTGATGCCGTCGAGGGTGCCGTTGAGGATGTCCAGGACGCTGCCGCCGAGAAGGCTGAGGAGATCAAGGATGCAGCTAAGGAACAGGCCGGCGAGGCTGTCGATGCTGCCGCCAACAAGGCAAAGGACGCACTGGGACTTTAATGTTCATTGAACATTGAAGATTGAATATTGAACATTGACATCATTCATGAAACATCATCTTTTAGCACTGGCAGCTGTACTCTTGAGCATGGCTGCCAGTGCTGCAAACTCAACTAAGACTTACACTGTGGCCGTCGTCTACGACGGCACCAAGGCCACCGTCACCATCCCCGACGCACTCTCTAATTACGTGAGTTGCCCCAGCGGAGAGTCATCACACGTCAAGATCATTCAGGCTGAGACCGTCAGCGATAAGACCACAGGCGAGATTATCTACTCGCTGAAAGGACAGTCTGAAAACGGTGAGTTCTACTTCATCGGCGACTACAAAGCAACGTTGAAGCTCGACGGGCTGACACTGGCCAATCCTGACAGTTCGGCCGTACACATCAAGGACGGCAAGCGCATCAAGGTGAGCATGTCACCCAACACGGTAAACACCCTGAGCGACGGTGTGGCCGACAGCACCTCAAAAGGCTGTTTCCACTGCAAGGGCCACACGGAGTTTGCCGGCAAAGGCACGCTGAACATCAGCAGCAAGTTCAATCACGCCGTTTTCAGTAAGGAATATGTGGAGGTGAAGAACTGCACGCTGAACATCACTGGAGCCAAGAAAGACGGCATCCACTGTAAGCAGTACTTCCTGATGATCAGCGGTGTGCTGAATATCAGCGATGTGGAAGACGACGGCATCCAGGTGGAGCTGAAGGACACCACGGTGACGGGCACCATCAAGGACCACGAGGACGAGAACAGCGGCATCTTCTATATGACAGGCGGTACGCTGAGCATCAAGAATGTCGGTGCCTACTGCATCAAGGCCGCTGGCACCATTCAGTATTCTGGTACAGGCAAGCAGGACTTCGACACGAATAACGTCAAGGAAAACGATACAGCCATCAACGATCTCGTCATCAGCCCATCACAGGATCGTCAATCCTATTACGACCTCAGCGGTCGCCGCATGCCTGACGGCGCTGCGCTGCCCCGAGGCATCTATATTGTGAAGGAAGGCGACAGGACGAGGAAAGTGATCATCAGATAATCCCACACGCATGATGGGGTTCACTGAATAAAACGGGGCATTCGTTGAACGGATTTGCCCCGTTTATGCAAAATAACTATCTTTGCACGTCGAATAAAAATGATTGGTATGTCATTCAAGAAGGAACACCGGCAAGAGACGCTGATTTATCTGGCGATGTGGGCGATGCTGCTCATGGCGCCCGTCATCAGTCTGGCCATCCGCACTGCCAATACCGATATTGCGTTCGACTGGAGCGAGATACTCACGGTGTGGAAGGAGTATCTGCCCTTCTTCATTGTCTTCCTCATCCACAACCACCTCTTCGCCCCGCAGCTCATCTACCACCAGCGCAAATGGCTCTACATAGGCAGTTGTCTGGCTCTCATCGTACTGTTCCAGACCTACGAGTGCAACCATCGTCCCGACTTCAGGGAGATTCGCCGCCACAGGATAGAGCAGCGGATGAAACAGAGGGAGAGGATGCAGGAAAGGGAACAGATAGACAGAACGTCAGAAGACGAACGTCCTCCCCTGCCCCCCGACGTTAAGCCAGACGAGGATTTCATGCCCGACGAGCTTCCACCATTCGATTTCAACGATCAGGAGCCGAAAGGCAATTTCGATAATCAGGGCCCCAAACGTGACTTTGACGGCAAAGGTCCCAAGGGCGACTTCAACCGAAAAGGTCTTAAGGGCGAGAAACATCCCCCGCTGATCTTCGGCCAGCACGACCTCATTGCCATCATCATCCTCATCCTGATGCTCGGCATGAACCTTGCCATCAAGCTCTACTTCCGTCAACGGGGAGACCGCGAGAAGATGAAACGTCTGGAGAGGGAGAACCTTGAACAGCAGCTGGAGTATCTGAAGTATCAGATCAACCCCCACTTCTTCATGAACACGCTGAACAACATCCACGCCCTCGTGGATATCGACCCCGAGAAGGCCAAGACCACCATTCTCGAGCTGTCGAAGATGATGCGCTTCGTGCTCTATGAGGGCAACAAGCAGCGCGTGCCACTCGACCGTGAGATTGCCTTCCTCCATAACTATATCAAGCTGATGAAGCTGCGCTACACCGACAAGGTGCGCATCACCGTCGACACCCCCGAGGCCGTCCCCAACAGCGAGATTCCGCCACTGCTCTTCATCACCTTCGTCGAGAACGCCTTCAAGCACGGTGTCAGCTACCAGCAGGAGTCGTTCATCGACATCAAGATTGAGGTCGGCTCCCAGCTCTCTTTCACCTGCAGCAACAGCCGCATCCCCAAGGAAGAAGACAAACACGGCGGCGTGGGCCTGCAGAACGTCAAGCAACGCCTCGACCTCATCTACGGCAACAGCTACTCTCTCGACATCAGCGACCAGGCAGACACTTATACCGTCATCTTAAAGATTCCACTATGATCAGAGTATTAGCCATCGACGACGAGCCCCTGGCTCTGCAACAGCTCGTCGCATACATCCGCAAGATTCCTTTTCTGGAGCTCGTCGCCGAGTGCCAGAGTGCCCTCGAGGCCAAGGAACTCCTCAACCGTGAGTCCGTCGATGCCGTCTTCTGCGACATCAACATGCCCGACCTCAACGGTATGGACTTCGTGAAGTCGCTCTCGGTACCGCCGCTCATCGTCTTCACGACCGCCTACTCCGAGTATGCTGTCGAGGGCTTCAAGGTCGATGCCGTCGACTACCTGCTCAAGCCCTTCGGCCTCGATGAGTTCCGCCGCGCCGCCAACCGTCTGAAAGATAGGCTTTCGTTGCCCGCAGCCGCGAGCAACGAAACACCGGAAGACGATACCATCTTCGTGAAGACCGACTACCGCGTGGTGAAACTCACCGTCAGCGACATCCGCTACGTCGAGGGCATGAGCGAATACCTGAAGATCTACCTCGAAGGTCAGAAGCCCGTCATCACCCTACTCTCGATGAAGAAGATGGAAGAGTATCTGCCGCCCTACTTCATGCGCATCCACCGTTCCTACATCATCAACCTGAAGAAAATCCAGGAGGTGAACAAGAACCGCGTCATCCTGGATGCCGACACCTACCTGCCCATCGGCGACAACTACCGCGAGGCCTTCAACAACTATCTGAACACCAAGTTCCTGGGGAAATAGTTATTTTTCCCAAAAAACATTGCACATGTGAGGATATTTTCGTATCTTTGCAGCGTCATCATTTTAAACAAACTAAGACAAACCGTATATGAAGAAGATTCTCTTAAGCATGATGCTGGCTGTGGTCGCCATGAGCGGCTGCGCCGACAACAGTAAGAAACAAGCAGACAGTAGCATGGAGGCAGTAGACAATAGTCAGGAGACGGTTGCTGTGGAAGCCGACGGCATCGAGGCCCCCGATTTCACCCTCAACGACCTCAACGGCAAGCCCCTCACCCTCTCCAGCCTGCGCGGCAAGTATGTCATCCTCGACTTCTGGGGCTCCTGGTGCGGCTGGTGCATCAAGGGCATCCCGCAGATGAAGGAGTACTACCAGAAGTATGCCGGCAAGTTCGAGATCCTCGGCATCGACTGCAACGACCCAGAGGCCAAGTGGAAGGCTGCCGTCGAGAAGTACGAGCTCCCCTGGCTGCACGTCTACAACCCGCGCGACTCGAAGGTGCTCGACCAATACGAGATACAGGGCTTCCCCACGAAGATCATCGTCGGCCCCGACGGTAAGATCGTGAAGACCATCATCGGCGAGGATCCCGCCTTCTACACCTTCCTCGACGAGCTCTTCAAGTAACCCTTACGTTAAAAGGGTGTTAAAAGCGAGATTTCCTCATGAAGTCTCGCTTTATTTTTGTATATTTGCCGAATATTAATTAATTCTACTCCTAAACAAAACCACATGGTTACATTACTGGTGCTATTTCAACTGTTCATCGTCCTCGCATTGATCTTCATCGGTGCCCGAGTCGGTGGTATCGGACTGGGTATCTACGGTATGGTAGGTGTCTTTATCCTTGTGTTTATCTTCGGCATGCATCCGGGTAAGGTGCCCATCGATGTGATGCTGATCATTGCCTCAGTGATCACTGCCACAGCTGCACTTCAGGCTGCAGGCGGTCTCGACTACCTCGTGGGCCTCGCTGCGAAGTTCCTGCGCAAGCACCCCACCCACATCACTTACTATGGTCCGCTGACCACCTGGCTCTTCTGTCTCGTGGCAGGCACAGCCCACACTTCTTACTCGCTGCTGCCGATCATCTCTGAGATTGCGAAAAACTCAAAAATCCGTCCTGAGCGTCCCATGACGGTTGCCACGATTGCCGCCTCACTGGGTATCACGGGCTCACCAATGTCAGCTGCTACGGCTGCCGTCATCAGTACCGACCTCTTGGGCGGCCAGGGCATCGAGCTGAAGGACATCCTGCTGGTGTGCATCCCCGCCTCGTTGATTGCCATCCTCGTGGCCTCGTTCGTACAGAACCGTGTGGGCAAGGAGCTGGAGGACGATCCTGAGTATCAGCGTCGCGTCAAGGAAGGTCTCATCAATCCAGAAGCCGAAGCCAAGGTCTTGGAACAGATGACGCAGAAGCCTGCACCCCACGCCAAGCGCGCCGTGCTGGCATTCCTCTTGGGTGTCGTACTGGTGGTGATCTTCGGCAGTGCTCCGTCGCTGCGTCCTTCCTACGAGGTGGATGGTGTCACCAAGACGCTCTCCATGCCTGAGACCATCGAGATCCTGATGATGTCGATTGCAGCCCTGATCCTGATTGTAGGCAAGGCCAACGTGAAGAAGGCTGTCAGCGGCAACATCTTCGGAGCCGGCATGAACGCTATGATCAGCATCTTCGGTATCGCGTGGATGGGCGACACATTCTTCAACGGCAATATCGAGTTCTTCAAGAGCCACATCGCCGAGGTCGTAACGGCCTACCCGTTCCTCTTCTCCGTGGCCCTGTTCATCATGAGCATCATGCTCTTCTCGCAGGCAGCCACCGTGCGAACCCTCTTCCCATTGGGCATCGGACTGGGCATCTCGCCGCTGGCACTCGTGGCCATGTTCCCTGCCGTGAATGGCTATTTCTTCATCCCCAACTATCCGACGGAGGTGGCCGCCATCAACTTCGACACCACGGGTACGACGCGCATCGGCAAATATGTGCTCAACCACTCATTCCAGTTGTCTGGCTTCATCACCACCTTTGTCAGCATCGGTATCGGATATCTGATTATTACATTCTTATATTAAATCACTTCATTACTAACAATTTAAACTCAAACAATTATGAAAACAATGCGTTATGTCATGGTGCTTATCGCACTGATGGTTTCTGTGAACATCATAGCTAAACCAAAGATCCGTATCATCGCCACTGGTGGCACCATCGCTGGTGTAAGCGCCTCTTCAACTTCTTCTGCCTACACAGCAGGACAGGTGGGCGTACAGACCCTCATCGACGCCGTTCCCCAGATGCTCTATCTCGCTGACATCAGCGGCGAACAACTCGTGAACATCGGTTCTCAGGACATGAACGACCAGGTATGGCTGAAACTCGCCCAGCGCATCAACCAACTGCTCAATGAGGAAGGCTACGACGGTGTGGTCGTCACCCACGGAACCGACACGATGGAAGAGACTGCCTACTTCCTGAACCTCACGGTGAAGAGCGACAAACCCGTGATCCTCGTGGGCTCCATGCGTTCCTCCACAGCCATCAGTGCCGACGGCCCCGGTAACCTCTATGCCGGTGTGGCTGCTGCCGCCAGTCCCGCTTCGAAGGGTCGTGGTGTGATGTGCTGCATGAACAACATGCTGCTCGACGCCAAGGACGTGATTAAGATGCACACCACCGACGTGGCAACCTTCCAGAGCGCCAACTACGGCAAGGTGGGTTATGTCTACAACGGTGAGGCCATCTACAACCGCTCCATCGACAATATCCACACCACGAAGAGTGAGTTCGACGTGACAGGCATGGAGAAGCTCCCACAGGTGGGTATCGTCTACGGATATGCCAACTGCTCTCCCCTGCCCTTCCAGGCCTTCATCGACGCCAAGTTCGACGGCATCGTACTGGCTGGTGTAGGCGACGGCAACTTCTATACCGACGTGTTCGATGTAGCCCTGAAGGCTCGTCAGAAGGGTATCAACGTGGTGCGCTCCAGCCGCTGCCCGACGGGTCCCACCTGTCTGAATGGTGAGGTCGACGACGAGAAGTATGAGTTCGTGGCATCTCTGACGCTCAATCCCCAGAAGGCCCGTGTGCTGCTGATGCTCGCCCTGACCAAGACTCGTGACTGGAAGCAGATTCAAGAGTACTTCAAGAAGTATTAATCAAAAACAAACGATTATGAAAAAGTTGATCTTATTAGCCATGCTCTTTGTGCCGACAGCAATGATGGCTCAGCAGGATAAGGACGCATCGGCAGGAGAGGAATCCCTGTTCGAGAAAGTGACGAAGATTGAGAAGAAGCAGGATAACTTCCATTTCCTGCTGAACATGAACAACAGTTTCGACATCAACAACAACGACGGGGAATTCCAAAATGCCAAGTTCAACATGCGCCAGCTTCGTATCGAGGCCAAGGGAAACATCAACGACACGTTCTCCTTCCGCTGGCGCCAGCGTCTGAACCGTAACAACTCGCCTGCTCCTGACGGTATCGACAACATGCCCTCATCGTCTATCGACGTGGCAGGCATCGGCGTCAAGGCCAGCGACAACTTCTCCATGTTCCTCGGTAAGCAATGCGCTGCCTACGGTGGTATCGAGTTCGACCTCAACCCCATCGAGATCTACGAATACTCCGACATGGTCGACTACATGAGCAACTTCCTCACGGGTGCCAACTTCCAGTTCCAGCTTAACCCCGACCACCAGCTGCAACTGCAGATACTCGACAGCCGTAGTGCCAGCATGAGCGACATGTATGGCGAGGGCTATGAACAGTCGAAGGTGCCCCTGCTCTACACCGTCAACTGGAACGGCAATTTCGGCAGCGTGTTCCATACTCGTTGGAGCTACTCGCTGATGAGTCAGGCTGATGGGTATCAGAGCCATTACATCGCCCTGGGCAACGAGGTGACCATCGACAATTTCGACGCCTTCTTCGATGTGATGTACATGCGTGAGGGCATCGACCGCGAGGGCATCGTCTCTGGCATCGTGGGGCCCAACAAGCATGGCGGCCATCGCAACGACGCCGAGTACCTCTCATTCGTCATGAAGGCCCAGTACCGTTTCACCCCGCAATGGAATGTCTTCGTCAAGGGCATGTTCGAGAACGAGGGTTTCTCCAAGGCCAACGGCTCCATCGAGAAGGGCAAGTATCGCACGGCCTTAGGTTATCTCGCAGGCGTGGAGTACTATCCCATCAAGAACAGCAACCTGCACTTCTTCCTCACCTATGTAGGCCGTCACTACACCTACACGGATCGTGCCAAGGCCTTCGGTGTCGATGACTACAGCACCAATCGTCTCTCCCTCGGCTACATCTGGCAGCTGCCGATGTTCTAAAAGATTGAAGATTGAAAATTGAAAATTAAACATTAAAACTATATTATTATGTCAGAACAGAAATTCAGAGTAGAGTCCGACCTTTTAGGCGAACTTAAAGTCCCCGCCGATGCGTTATACGGCGTACAGACCCAGCGCGGCATCAACAACTATCACATCTCCCGCAAGACGATGTCGATGTATCACGACTTCATCATCGCCATCGCCTACGTCAAGCTGGCAGCTGTCGAGACCAACCACACCCTCGGCGTCATCAACGACGAGATCGCAGGCGCCATCTCACAGGCCTGCCGTGAGCTCATCGACGGCAAGTTCCACGACAACTTCCCCATCGACATGATGCAGGGCGGTGCAGGCACCTCGGTGAACATGAACGCCAACGAGGTGATTGCCAACCGTGCCCTTGAGATCATGGGTCACGATAAGGGCGACTACCAGTATTGCTATCCCAACGACCACTGCAACTGCGGACAGTCCACCAACGACGTCTATCCTACGACCATCCGCCTGGCGCTCATCCGTATGAACAAGTCGCTGATTGCCGCCCTCACGGGCCTTATCAGCGCCTTCCGCTACAAGGGCGACGAGTTCAAGGACTGCATTAAGATGGGTCGCACCCAGTTGCAGGACGCTGTACCCATGACCAGCGGACAAGAGTTTAATGCCTATGCCAACAACCTCGAGGAAGAGATCCTGAACCTCGAGCGCAACGTGAAACTGCTCCACGAGATCAACATGGGTGGCACCGCCATCGGCACGGGTCTGAACGCCGTCCCCGGCTTCGCCAAGCTCTGCGCCGCCAACCTGTCAAAACTCACGGGAGAAGCCTTCGTCTCGGCTGCCGACCTCGTAGAGGCCACGCCCGATACAGGTGCTTACGTCAGCTACTCTTCAGCCCTGAAGCGTCTGGCCGTGAAGCTGTCGAAGATCTGTAACGACCTCCGTCTGATGGCTTCTGGTCCCCGTTGCGGTCTCAACGAGATCAACCTGCCTCCAAAGGCTCCTGGTTCTTCGATTATGCCTGGCAAGGTGAACCCCGTCATCCCCGAGGTGGTCAACCAGGTATGTTTCAAGGTCATCGGCAATGACACCTGCGTGAGCTTCGCCGCCGAGGCTGGTCAGCTGCAGCTCAATGTGATGGAGCCTGTGATTACAGAGTCTCTCTTCGAGAGCCTCATCTGGCTGAAGAACGCCATCGAGACGCTCACCGAGGAGTGCGTGCTGGGCATCACCGTCAACAAGGAGCGTTGTCTGGAGATGGTGAAGAACTCCATCGGCATCGTCACCGCCCTGAATCCCTACATCGGCTACAAGACCTCGACGAAGGTGGCCAAGGAAGCCCTCGAGACGAATCGCTCGGTCTACGACATCGTGCTCGAAAAGGGACTGATGACGCAGGAGAAGCTCGACGAGGCCCTCGATCCCTCCAAGATGCTGGCCTCGCACAAGTTCTAAGGCGAAAGGTCAAAACACAAAAATCATTAAAAAACGGGACTGCTTCTTGCAGTCTCGCTTTTTTTTCGCTAACTTTGCTGACAAATAAACCATACTCATCTACTTTTTAAAACAAAACAACATTTATGAAAGACTTAAAAATGTACATCAACGGCCAGTTCTGCGAGAGCTCGAACGGCCAGTGGATCGCAGTGTTAAACCCCTCTACCGAGGAAGTCATCTCCCGCCAGCCGGAAGGAACCATTGAAGACGTGAACCGCGCCCTCGATGCCGCCCGTGCCGCCCAGAAGGCCTGGGCAAAGACACCCGCCATCGAGCGTGCAGGCTATCTGCTGAAAATGGCCGAGGGCATCAAGAAGCGCGAGAAGGAGTTCACCGAGATCATCATGCGCGAACAGGGAAAGACCCGCACATGGGCCTCTATCGAGGTGGGTGCCACCATCGCCTACTTTGAGTACATGGCCACCTTCGCCCGCCACATCGAGGGTGAGATCATCCCCAGCGACCGTCCCAACGAGACCATCCTGCTCACGAAGAAGCCCATCGGCGTCGTGGCCGGCATCCTGCCCTGGAACTTCCCGTTCTTCCTCATCGCCCGCAAGGCCGGTGCAGCGCTCATTGCCGGCTGTACCATCGTCATCAAGCCCTCACAGCTCACACCTGAGAACTGTACCGAGTTCGCCAAGGTAGTGGCTGAGACAGGCCTGCCCGCAGGCGTCATCAACATCGTCACTGGTAAGGGCTCCGTCATCGGCAACGAGATGGCCGGCTCTCCGAAGATCGACATCGTCTCTGTCACAGGCTCTGTCGCAGCCGGCGAGAGCATCATGGCCGCCGCCTCGAAGAACATCACGAAGGTGAGCCTCGAGCTGGGTGGTAAGGCCCCTGCCATCGTCATGAAGGATGCCGATCTGGAGCGCGCCGCCCAGTGGATCGTCGACAGCCGTATCGGCAACAACGGTCAGATCTGTAACAACGCCGAGCGCGTGTATGTGCAGAAAGAGGTGAAGGCCGAGTTCACGAAGATCCTCGTCGAGAAAATGAAGGCCGTGAAGGTGGGCGACCCCTGCGCCGACGAGAGCGTCGACATGGGTCCGCTGGTAGAGGCCCGCGCCCTGGAGAGCGTCACCGAGAAGGTGAATCGCGCCATCAAGCAGGGAGCCAAGCTGCTCTGCGGTGGTAGCCGCGTAGGCACCACAGGCTACTTCTATGCCGCCACCGTGCTCGACAACTGCACGCAGGACATGGACATCATCCATGAGGAGACCTTCGGTCCCGTGATCCCGCTCATCGAGTTCGAGACCATCGACCAGGTCATCGCCTGGGCCAACGACTGCGAGTACGGTCTGGCATCGTCTATCTTCACCAAGGACCTGAACGTGGCTGTGAAGGCCTGCCGCGAGCTGGAGTTCGGCGAGACCTACATCAACCGCGAGCACTTCGAGGCCATCCAGGGCTTCCATGCCGGTGTGAAGAAGAGTGGTATTGGCGGTGCCGACGGCAAGCACGGCGTCGAGGAATACCTCGTCACCCACGTCACCTACCTCGACACCTACGAGGACATGTAAGAAACCAAAGAGGGTGTGCCAAATAGGCACATCCTCATTCAAGTTTAGGCTAAAACGGGCCGTGGCCCATGCACGAGGTCGTGCTAATCGCCGTCAGGAATGCTGTGAGCGCGGCTACTAGAACCTTCACCGCCAGCTCGATCACGCGTTGCTTCTTCATATTTCACACTGATAATTGTTTTGTCTCACAGAAATCACAGAAATCACAGAAATTTTAACTTTGCTTACTCTGTGCGTAGCCTGTGCCGTAGGCACTTTCCGTGATTTCCGTGGTTTCTGTGTGACATTTTAACCGTTGCCCTGCTGGTCTGCGGCGGGTGCCAGCACGTAGCTCAGCGGCGTCTTCTTCTGGAATCGCTTCTCCTTACCACCGACGGTACGCTTCTCGCTCTCCACGAGGTAGCCGAAGGTGAAGATGCAGTCCTCCTTCAGAGCCCGACTGGTCAGCTTCTCACCCTTCGTGTTCTCAGGGACGAAGTTGATGTGGATGCCGTTGATCATCGCCTCGGGGCCACCTGCCACAGCAGCGGCGAGGTTCGCCTTGCCCAGCTTCTGACCGTCGACACTCGGCGAGAACGTCCCGAAGCCGTCGAGCTTCACGGGCTGGCCCTGCGTGAGCAGTTCCTTCAGGCAGTCCACCACCTGTCCCAGCACCAGCACACACATCTGGTAGTCGGCGATCTTGCCGTGCGAGGTCATGTGGGCTGCAAAGCCCTTCAGATTAAGAGGTTCCTTAGCGTCCACCTCTGCGAAATACTTTCCGTAAGCGGTGCTGTCGTCGTTCTTGTTCTGACGCAGGTTAATCACCATGGGAATTTCACTTCTTGCCATTTTTTTGTTCCTTTCTTTTTTAATTAGTTAAACATAAGCCTTTTTAGTAGTGAGAGGTTAGAGGTGAGTGGTGAGAGATGACTCCCTTGGGCCCGGTAGGAAATTCTTCACTCTTCACGCTTCACTCTTCACTTTGAAAGACATTGCAAAAATAATGAATTATTTTGAACTATGCAAGCCTTTAAACCATCCAAAACATGTTATACAACGTTATTCTATATTATTCAATATTATACCAAAATATTTGCGCTATTTCTTGCATATCTCCGAACTTTTTCGTATCTTTGCATCATGAAACATGTTTAACTAATAACATCAATATCAAATGATCAATCATCCATGTTCAATTGGCAGAACCGAGCTCGCGACCCGCTATTTCCCAAACATTCAGCCACAGAATGCCTGGCAGAAACTCCGCGGATTGCTAGCTGAAGACCCCGACCTACGCCCGCTTACAGAGCTCCGCCGCCGCACATTTCTACCAATAGAAGTCAATAAAATTTACCACTCATTAGGGCAGCCTTGAGCTGCCTATTTTAGTGCCTTTTCACCTCTCTGGGTTTCATGCCAGGAAACCCCGACTTTCCATGGCCCAAACTCCCACTTTCATGGCAGGAAACCACCAGTCTCCTTTAAGGTGAATTTCGCCACATCCCAGCGCGTTCAATGTGTAAATAGATTTCATCAACCTCCCCGATATCCACGTTATTACAAATTACAGATTACAGTTTTATTTTCGCGCCCCTGTACTATCTTCTATGCTGCCTAAGCAATCTATAATAATATATATATAATATATTATATATATATTATTATAGATTTATTCAATCTCTTTCTCTTCTTCTACTCCTTCACAACCGCGCCGACCGAAACCACAACGACACGGCACACTTTTAAAACTGTAATCTGTAATTTGTAATGCATGGGGGTGAAAAAAGGGGAAAAGAAATGTCGATAATATTTGGAAATATAATATTTTTCCCTTACCTTTGCAGCATATATACTAATCATATGATCAATATAAGAAAACTTGAGACTGAATTATGGGAGTCAGCAGATTTGCTTCGTCAAGGGAGTAAGCTGACGAGCTCACAATATTGCATGCCAGTCCTGGCTCTTTTATTCCTGCGCTATGCCTATAGCCGTTATAAGATGGTAGAGGCGGAAATTTTGCAGAGCCGTCCTATGCGTGGAGGTCGCGTGATGCCTGTAGAACCCAGCGATTTTGCAGCCAAAAGTGCGCTTTATCTCCCCAAGGAAGCACAGTGCGACTATGTGATGGCCAATCCTCCTTTCAACGTGGATAAGGTGAAAGCCGAGTCTGCCTCTGCTGCAGGCCGTCTGCCCTTCGGATTACCAGGCGTGAATGCCAAGACCAAGGAGGTGGGTAACGCCAATTATTTATGGATCAGTTATTTCTATGCCTACCTGAATGATCACGGGCGTGCAGGCTTCGTGATGGCCAGCTCTGCCACAGATAGTGCCAATAAAGACCGTGACATCCGCGAAAAGCTCGTGCGCACAGGCGATGTGGACGTGATGGTGAGCGTAGGTAACAACTTCTTCTATACGCTCTCCCTGCCCTGTTCGCTGTGGTTCTTCGACAGAAATAAGAACACCGACATCCGCGATAAGGTGCTCTTCATCGATGCCCGCAACTACTATACAGTAGTCGATCGTACCCTCAATGAGTGGACAGAGTGGCAACTCCGTAACCTACAAGCCATCGTGCATCTGTATCGTGGTGAGACAGAAAAGTATAAGGCTTTGATAGCAGATTACGATGAAGCCCTCCAAGGGCAAACCATAGAAAGTCTTGAGGCTGCTATCCAGAAACAGAAGGCAGAGGCCAAGCAACTCATTGCAGAGGCCCAGCGCAAAGACAAAAAGCGCATCGAGGCAGAGCAGAATGCCCTCGTAGCGGAACTTGAAGAAACACTCGAGATCGCCCGTCAGCGCGAATGGCTCACCTCAAAGTTTGGTGATGGAGAATACCAGGACATCCTTGGTCTCTGTAAGATAGCCACCATTCAGGAGATAGAGGAAAAGAACTACTCGCTCACCCCTGGTGCCTACGTAGGTGTGGCAGAACAGGAAGACGATGGAGTCGATTTCCACGAGCGCATGAACGAGATACATGCCCAGTTGGCACAGTTGAACCAAGAGGCCGGCGTGCTGATGGATGAGATTCAAAAAGCATGGGAGGAACTGAAGGAGAAATAATTGTAAGCAATGGCAGAAGAAATAAAGAAATATCAAAACGCGGTGGACGTCATCAAGACCGCGATACTGCAGAGTCAGGCTCGAGCTGCTAAGGCTGTCAACCAAGAGCAATTGGCCCTTTACTATGGTATTGGCAGGTACGTATCTGCTAACAGCCGAAAGAAGAATTGGGGCAAGGGCGCTATTGATACCATTAGCGAACAGTTGCGCAAAGAACTGCCAGGACTTCGTGGTTTTTCGGCACCAAGTCTTCGCAAAATGAGAATATTCTATGAGGAGTGGATGATGCTGGAACGTAATTCGTTCGTTCCAACGAACAAATTAGAGTCTCAATCGGAAAAAATGTTCGTTCCAACGAACGAAATTACAAAAATTAACACTAATTCATCAGTCGTAACTGATGAATTTGCTGCCGACACAGAAATCCGCCAATTGCAATTGGCAAATCTGCCCAATTTCCCATTGCGCGAGTTCCTGAGCATCAGCTTCACCCACCATATTGCCATCCTGACAAAGGCCAAGACATACGAGGAGCGCGTATTCTACATGAAGTATGCTGATGGCTATAAACCAACGGTAGAAGATTTGGAGAAGGTTATCAAGCAAGACCTCTTCCATCATCAGGACAAGATGCCTAATAATTTCCTTGCAACCATCCCTGATTATAAAAAGGCTTATCGCGCCATTTGCATGTTCAAGGATGAGTATCTGCTTAATTTTATCAATGTAGAGGAGTTAGGCATGCACGACGAGGATATAGACGAAGAAGTGATAGAGAGCAATATCGTCCACAACGTGAAGAACTTTATCATGACTTTTGGACGAGGATTCTCTTTCTCTGGTAGTCAGGTTCACTACGACAAACTGGGGCACGATCACTGGATAGACCTTTTGTTTTTTAATCGCGATTTGAACCGAACCGTGGTGTTCGAGTTGAAGAAAGGAAGGTTTAAGGTGGGCTATCTTGCACAGTTAAGTGCCTATTTGCGAATACTGAATGATGATGATCGCAGAGACCACGAGGAGGCACCTATTGGTATTATTCTCTGCAAGAATGTTGATAAGAACTATGCAGGCTATATCATGCAGGACTTTAAGCAGCCAATGGGTGTTGCCGCCTATAAGCTGGCTGACGAAATGGATCCTGAACTTTTGAAGGCTCTACCGCCAAAGGATGAGCTACAAAGAGTGTTCGAGGAAAGCTGTAAAAAGGAGGGCGAGGAGTAATGAATAGGGTTGATAAGAGTATTGTTGTTAACCATATGGTTAATATGGTCAATTCTGTTAAGATGCTAATTTTTAGCATATTTTACAATAATGTGGATGTAAAAACGGACAGTTATTTGAATATTTCGGATAACTCATATGACGAACCAACAAATATATTTTGTAAGTTCAAAAAATGTCCTCACCTCGTATTAGTAGTAAATAAATAGTGATTATGGACAGGATTCAGTGGAAGAAAGTTAAGTTGGGAGACTATATCGATGTCCTTTCGGGCTTTGCATATAAGTCTAAAGATTTCTCTGATTCAGGAATCCCCGTAATTAAGATAAAGAATGTTTGTCCTCCGTATATATCATTGGAAGATCTTTCTTATGTACCCAAGTCAATTGCTTTTCAGAATCCGAGGTACATTCTTAATAAGGGTGATGTCCTAATAGCAATGACTGGCTCCCATATTAATCAAATTGCATCGGTCGTTGGACGTGTTGGCAGAGTTAGATACGATAATATAACCGTTCTAAACCAGCGCGTTGGCAAAATTATAAATAAGAACGATGAGACGTCTTCTCTTGACTATATTTATTACTATTTAAGTCAATATGAGGTAAAAGTTGAGTTGGCTCAAAAAGCTGGTGGAGCGGCAAATCAAGCAAATATCAGTCCTTCAGACATCAAGAACTTGTTATTTCCATGTCCTCCTTTCGAAGTTCAGTGCCGCATTGCCACCATTCTTTCCCGCTATGACTCATTGATAGAGAACTATCAGAAACAGATAAAGCTATTGGAGGAAGCAGCGCAGCGGCTCCCTGATACTGCAAAATGTTGGACGGGAATGTGCTACTTCGTCAAAAACGTGATGAAGTTCTAAAGGGAACTTTGTCATATCCTTACCGAAATATGGCAGCTAATAATTAATATGGTCACAGAATGGGGCTATGTCTGCACCCCAGTCTTGGTGGCTCGGTATTAATTCAGCGGACACTAATTACACAAGTTGACGATGAAACATATTATTAATATACAAGAGCAATATGGCGTGGAACTACACACGCGGCAGATGATTGAGCGGCTGACAGCCTCACTTAATCCTGAAGATTCATATCTGCTGGATATGCAAGGGGTGCAACAGATTTCCCGTTCGGCAGCAGACGAGCTATACAATCTGACGCACAGCACGATACGCGCGGATCTAATTAACTTGGAACCCTTTGTGGAAAAAATGTTGTCTGCTGTGACCAAGGGACGTTTTCTACCTCGCGAACACACGGCGGGTGATTTGCCAATAGTTCAATGCGACACTATTGGCAACGTATTACAACAGTTGGCAGCCGGGTAGCCAGGGCGCAGAAGGGTAAGAGTCACCTTTGCGACTAATCATAAAAACATGGAGCCCGATGACGAGCTCCATGTTTTTTTTGTGATGATGCACCCGGGCTACTTATTAAGAATATTAATCACGTAGACGATATCGGCAGCGTTAACCTCGCCGTCACCATTAGCATCGAAGAACCACTTGTCGGCATCAGGGAGTCTTCCCATAATAAAATCAGAGAGATCCTCTACGTCCCTGTTGTCAACAATGCCGTCAGCATTAACATCGCCATCCGGCAGACCTTCGTATTCATACCCGGAGGCAGGATCTAAACATCGCCACCCCTTGTCCTTGGCAACGGCCACCTGCCTGGCAGTTATCTCGTTGCCGGCAAGTGTTTCAGAAAAGAGAACATATAACTCTCCCTTTGACTCTCCTTCAGGGATCACGGGCAGACTATTGACAAGTGTTGTCATGCCTTCGCCGCGAATACCATTACCATAGCAGAGCAGCTTTGTCAGTGCCGTATTCTTCGACACATCGAGCGTGGTCAGGTTGTTATATTCGCAGTAGAGATTTATCAGTGCAGTGAAGAATTCAATGCCTTTCAGGCTGGCAATATCCTTATCAGAAACATTGATCACCTTCACGTTGGCTATCTCGTCATCGCTAAGGTAGCCGTCCTTGCCGTAGCTTTGTGCGAGCACCCAGTTGCGGAATTTCTCATCAGGGAAGTTCGTCTCGTCGATGGGAATGGCATCGGAGCCTATGTAGTCTATCCAGTTATTGCCGTCGTACATCAGTACATTCCACTTCTTGTCCTTGACTTCTCTCACTTGTGCACAGGTCATCGAATTGCCAGTCGATGTCTCGTTATTATAGAAATAGAGCGTACTACCCGTGGTTGACGGCAGGCTATTGACGAGTGTTGTCATGCCTTCGCCGCGTATGCAATTGCGAGAGCAGTCCAAAATTTTCAGAGCCTTGTTATTCGACACATCAAGAGATGTCAGTTGGTTGTTATTACAATATAGTAATTCCAAAGCCTTGTTATTCGACAAGTCGAGCGTGGTCAGACTATTGTTATAACATTTCAGTGTTAGCAGAGCAGTGAAGTGTTCAATGCCTTTCAGGTTGGCAATAGCCTTATTATTAACGTCAATCACCTCCACGGCGGCTATCTCTTCATCGCTTAGGTAGCCGTCTTTGCCGTAGTCTTGTTCAAGCACCCAGTTGCGGAATTTCTTATCAGGGAAGTTCGTCGCGTCGATGGGGATGGCATCGGAGCCTACATAGTCTATCCAGTCCTTGCCGTCGTACATCTTAACATTCCATTTTTTGGCCTTGGCTGCTTTCACTTGTGCACAAGTCATCGAATTGCCTGTCGATGTCTCGTTTTTATAGAAATAGAGCGTACCACCCGTCGAGGTTGAGGGCAGACTATTGATAAGAGTGGTCACACTGCTGCCACGTAACATGTTGCCATAGCAGTAAACTTTTTCTACTTCCATGTTACTATTCAGTTTGAGCGAGGTCAGTTGGTTATTGAAGCAGTACAATTCTATCAGTGCCGTATTCTTCGACAGGTCGAGCGTGGTCAGCTGGTTGTCGTTGCAGTGCAGGTATATCAGTGCCGTATTCTTCGACAGGTCGAGCGCGGTCAGCTTGTTTGCTTGGCAGCGCAGTTCTTTCAGTGCCTTGTTATTTGACAGGTCGAGCGTAGTCAGCTGGTTTCCATAGCATTTGAGTTCATGCAGTGCCGTGAAGTACTCAATACCCTTCAGGTTGGCAATGCCCTTATTATAAATGTATTGATAGGTTTCTCTTGCAATCTCTGGCGGTGTGAGATAGCCATCCTCGCCGCATGTCAGACCCAGCACGCAGTTGCGGTATTTCTCGTCGGGGAAGGTGGTTGAATTGATTTCTATCTCAGTCATTTTGAAGAGCACGGTTTTGGCTGTATTGCCATAACGGTCGCGGACAGTCTTGTAGCTGCTGTAGAAATTGCCGCCACTGGGCGTTTCAATATACATACCAGGACCCAGTGTCAATTCAGTCAGGTTCTTGATGGCCTGCGAATAGCCTGTCAGTTTAACTGTAGATTTTTCAATGGTCAGCGACTTGTAGTCGAACAGGGCGTAGCAGTCGCCGCTCTTGTCTTTAGTACACTCGGCAGTGATGTAGGAGTTCTTAATGATCAGCTTTGAGTCTCCTCCTGTAACAGCATCGAAAGCACTGCTCTCCGATGAGATTAATAAAGATGCATTATTAATGGTAATCCTTGGCGATCTGTCATAATCATCCTTACCCGCATACACCGCATCCTCACTGCCGCCATAGATGGTGGTTGTGCCCCTATCGCTATAATTCGGATGTTTGGTTCTGATTTCGGTGTCAGCATTTAACCTTATCGCTGAGGCGTCTCTAGCTTTCAGTTCGTTATTCCCGTAAAGAATGATCTTTAGTCCAGGCACGTTGCTCTCAATGGCATGGTGGTCATTTCCTGTACGAGATATGCTAACGTTATAGAGGTACAGCGTGTTTTCCAAACCTAAATAATAAACCAAGGGCTTACCGCCGTTCACATTACTGTCGAGGGCTTTGATGTTGTCGCCCGTAATATTCGACGCGTTCGCAGTTTTTACTTTAACGCCGCCGACATAGAGGTCGTAGCTGAAGGCTTCGTCCAAAGACCAGGCTTCGGCAACACAAAAGACTAATAGTGCTGCAAGGCACAACATGCGGCGAAGGCCGCTTCCACACCGCGTTTCCTTAGATCCGGAAATGGGGAATTTCAATAACTGGTTGATCATCATAACGTTATAATTTAAAGGTCTTCTTAAAACACAAAAATACAGTTTATTGTCAGTTGATTGTAAATGATGCCACAAAGATACGAAAAAATGACCAAGACGAATCATTCCAACCGTTAAATTTTGCTAAATGGCTAAAGACAAATAATCTTTACATCGAAAATAAGCCCTTTTAGAAGAATTGTTTTAGAAATCTTGCCTAATTCAGAATAATATTGTATCTTTGCGGCTAAATACAATGAAGTAAGTGAAACATGACACAGCAGTGCCTGCCCCTTCCGTGTCAAGGTGCAGAACACAAGAAATCAAATAAAAGAAGGATTATGATACAAACACAGTTATTAAAACTGGAGGCTCCCTACCAGATCATCAGCTACGGGGGCGAGGTGGCTCTTCATGTGGCCACGCTGATAGTGACCCAGGAAAAGACCGACTCGAAGGGAAGATCAAAAGTGGAGACGCATTGTCATCCGGTAGTGAACTATTCCGACAAGGCGTTTTTCATTGAAAAACCAGAACGGTTGGTGAATCATCTTTGTAACGACAATGGCGGCAGCACACCTCATCCTAAAGCAGCAGGAACCATCTGGGACAAGGTGGACGTGTCGATGGTTAAGGTGATTGGTATAGCAGGGATTACTAAGGAGCTCAGCTGGAAGGAAGTGGCAAATGGCCTTACATACATCAAGGACTCTGATGAGTTTCACTTGCAAATTCGTCGTACTAAGGCCTGTCTGCGCGACTTGGGCATACCTGTCATACGCTACAAGGATGATATCGTCCCACTCGTTGTGGATGCGTATAAAGTTGATGACAAACAGATGTGGACTGATGTTTTTCTCGACAATACGGTCATTTACAGTGCTGCCACTAAGAGTTGGAAACAAGCAAAGGAAGCATGGCTCGAGGTGGGTAGGGGCTGTCAGCAGTTATTGATTGGGCGCGAGTCTGACATTCATTATATCGCTGCTCCCTGGAATAAAGACAAAGCACTGGCGAAAGCCGCTAATGAGTGTACCTTCCATATGCCAGAATTCCCATCCTCAAAGACTGATGAAAAGGTTTAAGACGGAGATGATGCAATACGGCCATCGGCAACGGCCTGTTGAAGAGGTCGTTGAGGATGCCAGGTACGAAAAAGACATCTCTGTAGTCAAAAGCTACCTGATTTATCTTCAGCGACATGCTTCTATAACCCAAGACGACGTACTACAGAAAGTATGTGATGATTTCATGGTAGCTAACGGCATGTTGCCCTCTAAAAGCACTCCAGCCTCAGACTTCAATATGCCTCCCGTACATCAGGAAGGCACCACCCCGCAGCAGCAAGCTCAAAAGCGGATGCAACAGTACCTTCAGTCACAGGAAACGTTTGCCGACAGGGTGAAGAAGATCATTGAGAAGGCGGCAACGAAGAACGAAAAGATAATAGAGACTCGTGCCAGGGGTCACGCGGGCACGTATACATATCGTATTAATTCTGAGGTGTTCTGCAACGCGATGGACGAAATGGTGAGCACTTATAGCAAGAAGCTCGAAGAGTTTCTGGGTGGCTCTTTAGACTGCAAGGAGGTGACGAAAGTGTGTCTGTTTATAGGCAGCGTGATCAGAATGAACGTCATCAACGACGTCCATCTGCAGACGGTAGATATCCTGTTTGCCTTCGAGGATTATTATAAGAACCTGCAAACGGTGAAAGTCAAACTTAGCGTCAAGAACATAAGTGACGACCAAAACGTGGTTTTAGGTTTCTTTGAAGGCCTTTTAAAGAAACACGCGGATTTAAATAACCGTAAATAACTTTCAAGTTATTTAGAGTTATTCAGGAAGGCTTTGATTATCAGCGAGTTGCTGATTTGAAGTTTTCCTGAATAACTTTGTATATGCCAATTGTTATTCAGAAAATTTGCACAGAGATTTCAAAACGATTCTCTGGTAACAAATTTATTCACTAAAAATAGTATAATGATAACAATTCAAAAAGAAGTGTTGGAGTCGGCTCAGCTGACAGACGCACAAAAGAGAGTAATCAACGAAGAGTCACAGCTGACGCAGATGCTGCACCACCTGGCTCCCTGGTTGGAGAAGACCGACGGCATAGAGCAGTTCGGCGACTGGGAAACGACACTCGCCACGCGCATGATGATCAAGCTCCTGGAGCTGTGGTTGACAGAGGAGAGCCGTCAGCGCGTAGAGAAGATGCTCGAATTCTACCATCCGCTCGACCGCGCAGCGATGGCTTATGCCCTAGTGGTGTACGTGATGACAGGCACGACAATGACTTTCAAGAGCGCCATTGCACAGCATCACTACATGATCATCTGCCAGATGCTCATGGACAATATGCCTGAGCTGATGTTTGCAGAGCATCTGGAAAAAATGTTGAACGATGTAAATATGAATAATCATTAATTATTAAAAGCTTATGGAATCATTAGTAACAATTGCAGAGACGGTGGTTAAGGCCGTCAGAAGTGGGAGAAACATTGAAGGCCGACTGATGCTGGTAAAGACAGAGGACGGTCATGAGTGCATCGAGTTCAGACCTTACAATCGCAAGCCGAAGACGCGCAGGCCTGACGAGATGGTGAAGAAGCTGCGCAGCGGCTGGATCAAGCTGAGCGCCATGCGGTTGAAGGTGTTTGCCAGTTCGTCTAATGAACTGAGTGCCCAGGAGGTGGTCAACGACCTGAAGGGTCAGATCAACGAAGGTCTGGACGCCATTCTGAGAGACGAGCGTGTGTCAATGCTGAAATCGTTTTATAAATAAAGGAATAGAAAAAGCTTATGTCAAGAATAGATATTGGAAGAAACATGTTAAGCCCCAAGACGGAGCCAGCCACTCCCGAGGGCTTCTACGGCTACGCGGATGACTCCCTGACAGGGAGCATCTGCGCCGAGCTGGCCGACCTGAAAGAGCAGTGCCTGCGCGGTGAACTGACCAAGGAGGAGTATAGCGAGGCCAAGCGCAACAAGAAGAAAGGCCTGCACTTCTATACGCCTCACGCCCACTTCGGCAAAGGCTATAAGGACGGCAACAGCGACCCTCAGGACTCCGGCAAGGCGCTCATCGACCTGGACGGCTGCGAAAACTTCAGGGAGCTCTATACGCAGTATCTGATGGGGTGCGAACAGGATCTGGGCATCAACATGGTGAACATCTCGGCCAGCGGCTGCGGCGGTCACGTGTTGTATGACATCCCTGAGGGTTTGACGCGACAGGAGTCACAGGCATGGATGGCCAGTCAGATGGGCAACGTGGCCTACGACAAGGCCGTTCACGAGTTGGAGAGGGGCATCTTCATCCCATGTAGAGACTATATCCTCTACATCGACGAGGCCAGGATGTTCGGCGACGGGCTGAAGCCTGCCGTGCTGAGTCAGGAGGAGATCAGAACATGGAAGGTCAAGGACGGGCGCCGCAAACAAGGACAGTCGTCCGGTTCTGCGGCCCGTCACTCACAAGAAGGACTGACACCACCAACGATGACGGAGGCAAATGACAGGACGCTCTACATCTTCGACGCCTGCATGAAAGAGGCCGAACTGCGTCCGCAGGATCTGATTGTCGAGGGTGCCCGTCACCTCTCGTTGAAGAGTATACTCAGCGTGGGTGCTACGCAGTTGCTGACCCAGGACGAGCTGAACGGTGTGCTGAAGGTGAGGATGCCGCAGAACTGGCAGGACGAGAACATCCAGACGCTGGTGAGCGACTTCTACGACAAGTACACCGACCCCAGCCAGAAGTTGACACAGTTCCAGCGCCGCGTGTTTGCCACGAGCCGTAAAATGGCTTTGGCAGGCGGGGATGCCGCAGAACTGACAGCTTCGGACTCGGCACAGGAAGAGACTCAGGCCGACACCACACCGCTGTCACAGCTCTACTCCAGCGCGACACCGCCTGAGATGCCGAAGACGCTGCCGAAACTGATCAGGCTGCTCACACAAAACACCCCGGACATCTATAAGGCGACCGTGGCCCATGCCGTGTTCCCTGCCTTGGGCACCCATCTGCACGAGGTGCAGTTCCGCTATACGGATAATGTGCTGCACGAGGCTACGCTGATGAACATGGCGATGGCTGAAACAGGTAGCGGCAAGGGTTGCATCGACGAGCCCATCAACCACATCATGGCCGACATCCGTGAACGTGATGCAGAGAACGAGCGTCGTCTGAAGGAATACAACGACATGAACAACCGCAAAGGAGCCAACAAAGACCGTCCTGAACGGCCTGCCGACCTGGTGATTCAGGAGATTAACATCGACGTGACCCATGCGGCCTTGGTGCAGCGCCTCGACGAGGCTCAGAAACGATTCCTCTATCTGAAGCTCAACGAGGTGGAGCTATTCGACAAGCTGAAGGGCTCAGGCGGTCAGCAGTTCACGCTGATGTGCCAGGCTTTCGACCCAGGCAACAGGTACGGTCAGACCAGAGCCGGCTCGCAGTCGGTCAATGCGACTGTGCAGGTCAGATGGAACTGGAACTGCTGCGGCACCATCGAGGCCGTTCAGGACTACTTCCGCCGACAGTTGACCAAGGGACCCATCTCGCGCATCAACTTTTGTACGATACCCCAGAGGGAGATTGGTGCCGACCAGCCTGTCTTCGGCATCTACGACGAGCGGTTTGACGAGCAGCTGCGCCCTTACATCAATCATCTGAAGGAGGCTCATGGCATCGTAGTTTGCCGTCAGGCGCTGAAACTGGCCAAGGAACTGATCGGCGAGTGTGCAGAGTTCGCCAGACTGTCACAGGACCGTGTGTTTGAGAACCTCTCGTTCAGGGCGAATGTCATTGCGTGGCTCAAGGCTAACGTGCTCTACGTGGCCAACGGCTGCAAATGGGAAAAGGCCATCGAGGATTTTATCAGATGGAGCCTAAGGTACGACCTCTATTGCAAGTTCCGCTATTTTGGCGACGGCATCCGTCAGGCACAGAGTGGAGCGAAGATCACCAAGCGCGGGCCGAGAAACCTGTTGGCACTGTTGCCGGATGAGTTCTCGTTCGAGGATGCCGTCAGGGTGAGACAGAAGAACGGCAAGGATCGTGAAGGTACTGGCAATATGCTGAGCCAATGGGTATTCAGGAATTACATCTTACGAATTACAGATTACAGTTTTAAAAAGGTATTGAAGAATGGATAGAATGGGATTGAAGCTCTCTGAGCATTTTACTCTGGGCGAGTTGTGCAAGACGAGTGTGAACAGTCTCGACGGGAATATCCCCAGTCACGAGGAGATTGAGAATCTGAAGCGGTTGTGTCCGTGGCTGGAGGAGCTGAGATACACGTATAACACGCTTTACTGCCTGAAGCCAGGCGAGGACTACGAAACCT
>JAEETC010000338.1 GCA_016286585.1 Prevotella sp.
CACTGGTCACACCGCTCCAGATAAACAAGGTCAGACCAGTGAAGCAGTCTGCAGTCAGAGGTGTGCCGGCCACTGTTCCGTCGTTCTTATACTTGAAGGTAGACATCGGAATAGTGACTGTCGTCCACTTGCCACCAGTGTCGTAAGAGCCCGTCTTGCTCCATGGGGTCCAGAGTGCACGTGGATAGTCTGTGCCATTGAAGAACGTGTTGTTGGCAGTAGTCAGGGTTACCTGTGCGTCGCCTGAGAAGATACACTGCATAGAGAGGTTGGTCCAGGGATTGCTCGATGGGATATTCACCTCGAACTTCAAGGCCATATTGGCAAAGTCTGCAAAGCTGACAAGGTCAGACAGGCGGGAGTTGACACCTGTGAACGTGCCGTCCCAGTCGCCAGGCCAGTATTCGAACGATACAGCACCATCCTGCCAGGCCCCGTCATCCAGGTCACAGTCGCCAAGGAAAAGGTAGCTGCCGTCGATAGAATACTCATCGCTGACAATCTTCATCGGATGCCAACCATGGTTGGTAAGTCCGGTAGAAGCGGCACCAGCATCATAAGTACCCCAGTCGTTGAAGAGCATACCACGGGTATCACGGTAGTTGAACTTGGCCTTCTTCTTACCGTAGACGGTGGAAATCTCAACAGGACCTTCAGTCAGGCCGGCAGGAATCGTGAAGGTCAGATGACTGATGTCGAACTCTTCAATGTCTACCTTAGTGCCGTTGATGGTCAGTGTGAGCGGCGTGTTAGGATCGTCAACGAAATAGTTGCCGTAGATGGTAGCCTGTTCGCCAGGCTGAGCCCATTCGTTGCTCATGTTATTAATAGACGGTCCGGGTACCAGCACTTTGAAGTCGTAAGAGGTGGTGTCGTTAGCGTTATTGACCATAAAGATCTTGTTGAACACCTCGCCAGGAATCTGTCCGGGAACGGTCACGATCATCGTGTTGTTGGTAATCAGACTTGGCACCAGTTTGGCTTCCTGGTCGTTAAAGAACATTTTGGTGATACTGCGGAGGTTCTCACCGACAATGCAGATGTTATTGTCCATGTAAGCTCCGGTCAGGAGAGAGTCGGCACTCTCGACATTCACCGGACGTATATAGCGGATCGTTGGATTTCCGCTGCTGATCTCATACTTGTCGGGTTCGTCCTCACAGGCTGTAAATACACAGGCAGAGAGAGCGACTGTCGTCATCAAGCAGAGACTGTTGAATAATCTTTTCATATCTAATATCTATAAACTATAAACTGTATACTGTAAACTATAAACCGTAAACCATTAATACTGGTATGTCTCACGTACATCCACATGGATAGCGTCTTCCTTCAGCAGTGGGTTGAAGGTGAGGTCTTCCATCGGGAACGGAATGGTAAAGCTGTTGACAGTCACGTTGGGAGCAGGTGTATCAGCATCGTAGACTGTACTCTGGCTGTTACCGTCGTCGTCTTTGTTCTCCAACAGCCACTGGCCAGTATTGAAGTAGTTCTTGAATGTGAGGTTCAAGTTCCAGTACTGATTACGGCGCTGAGACTTCAGTTCAGAGATGGCACGGTCCGGGTTGTAGTAAGCCAGACGGACGAAGTCGTACCAGCGGTCACCCTCGCAAGCCAGTTCCAGACGGCGCTCCTTCCAAATATCATCGAAGGTAAGTGATGTTACAGCCAACGCATTGGGAATGGCACGCTGGCGAACGGCATTGAAAGCCTTCAGGGCATCAGCATCAGTACCCTGACCCTGCAGGACCTTAGCCTCGGCGAATACCAGATAGATGTCTGCCAGACGAAGGATCGGCGTGCAGAGTGAACTGGCCATACGGGCAGCTGAGGTGCCCAGCACAGTCACATGGTCTGCATTGTTTCCATACAGGTGTTTTACCACGTTACAGCCCGTAGGAGAACGGTGCTCGCCCCATGCTGCAGCATTGTAGGTCTTGTCATATTCGAAACGCATGTAGTCGAAACCGCCCTTGTCGCGCCAGAGGTAAGGCACAACGTCGC
>JAEETC010000112.1 GCA_016286585.1 Prevotella sp.
CATCAGAATTTCCATCAACTCAAGGATCGCAGAGTAGAGGTCTATGACGACAAGTCGGACATCATCATCTACAACCCTGTTTCGCAGCAGATCCTGCTTGACAGTATTGTTGCCACTCAGGAACATTTGGAAAACTATCCTGTATTCTCGCCTGACGGCAAATGGCTCTATTTCTGTTCAGCCAACCGTGTAGACACCATCTGGAAGCAATACAAAGATGTCAAGTACAACATCTGCCGCATCAGTTTCGATCCTGGATCCGGTCAGTTAGGAACACAAGTCGATACCATCATCCATGCACGCAAGCTTGGGAAAAGCGCCAATATGCCCCGTCTGTCATACGATGGCCGTTTCATGCTCTATACCATCAGCGATTACGGTTGTTTCCCCATCTGGCACCCGGAGGCCGACCTTTGGATGATGAATATGGAAACGGGCGAGATCTACCCCTTGGATGAAGCCAACAGCGGGGATGCCGAAAGCTTCCACAACTGGAGTCTGAACTCCCGCTGGATACTCTTTACCAGCAGGCGCGACGACGGGCTTTACACCCAACTGTACTTTGCCCATATCGACCAAGACGGAAAAGCCTCAAAGCCCTTCCGTCTGCCTCTGAAAAATCCAAAGGAGTATGATGTGGAGCGCGTGAACTCGTTCAACACCCCTGATTTTGCAAAGTCTCCGATAGACCTCACCAAAGGGGAAATCTATCAGAGACTTATGAATCAGGAACGCAGAAGAACGACGCTTATTTCACGACCTGCTTCTTTCCACCAATGATGTAGAGACCCTTTCCAAGGGCATTGGCATCGGTACCATAACTGCGGCCCTGGAGGTCATAGATCGTCTCCTGCTCCTGGCTAACAGTCATCGTATCCATGCCACTGGCGCTGAATTTGAAGTTCTTTTCCTCACTCCATCCAGAGTAGTTCTTAGCTTCGCCCACAGAACGGACACGATAGATAAAGCGGTTGCTGGTATTCAGATTCTCCAGCTTGATGCTGTTTTTATCTACATCAAAGACAGTCACCGTGGTACCTCTGGTAGCGGCAAGCTGACGAGAACCTGCAATTCCTAACTGGCTTGCATCCCACGTGCCGTCATAGATAGCAAAGTAATTAAGATACATTTGAGATTCTGGCTTAATATTAATCCAGAATAGGTTCTTGCGGGTTGAGAAGTTAAACACCATCATCCCATCCTCCGTTAATTCGAACTGTTGTGATTCGAATTGGGCAGACTCTCCCTCATTGCCATATGCCAATTCTACAGAACCCTTGACAGTCGTACCTTCCTTAACCAGACCAGCTCCTATAACGACAGTCAATTCAGAAGAATTAGGGACATTCCAAGTAGCTGTCCTTACATTACCTGATTCCTTTGAGGTTCCGATTCTCATTTTGTTGGGGGTAGTATAAATCTTACTACCACTCCAACCAGGTAATCCATATTCAGCCATCTTTGAAGACACGTCAGTAAAACCAGCAGTCTTGCTAATGAACTTATCGAAAGTAAATTCTCGCTCCAGCGCCTCCGTAGGATTAGTGGCAGCAGAACCTATCTCCGTCAGTTCAAACTGATAGCCTGCAGCATCCTTCACAGCGGGCCAGGAAACGGTGAAGGCAGCTTCGCCCTCTACCTCCTTGCCATCTTCCGGCTGGGGGATACCTAACTGAGGACGACATGCCACGAACGAGATGAGGCCATCCTCGCTCTCAGTGATGCAGTCTATGTCCTTGTTCATCAGATAGCCACCATCCACATTCGCATTATACAATGTAGAAGCAGGGGTTGTATAGCTCGTCAAAGCCGTATTCCCTCTGCTACCGGGGAAAGGATCACCCCGCAAAGATGTTATCGAGGAAGACAGTTCGCCATCAGCAGGAATGATGGTCAAGCCCTGATGCTTTGGATCAGTATTCACTGAATTCGATCCCCACGTGCCCTGGATATAGTTAACGTGTAACACAAGCATACCATGTCCATATAATTTTGCATCAAAATCAATAGGCTGACGATTCTCCAACAGGTAGAATTCGTTCTTGTTGCCTTCATTGTAGAGAATATAGGCTTCAGGTGTGGTTGCCAGCGGTTTCATGTTGGAGATGGTTGTCATCTCTTTGAGTTCCGTTGGTTCAAACCATCCTGCAAACATCCTTTCATAAGAGGTATAACCCGCAGGTGTATGACCACCATCCAGATAACCGCCATAGTCCATCACAGACCAAGAACTCAGACCAAAACCGCCATTATACTGTGTGTCATAGAAGTCAGGCAAGCCAAGACAGTGGCTGAACTCGTGGCAAGCTGTACCGATGCCGTCAATCTCCTTCTCCTGATTCGTGGTTTTACCATTGCCCCAGAGTTCCGTAGAAACGCCATAGGTATTGAGCTTTTTGCCATTATAATTGCGTTGGATGCCTTGTGCGCTCAGTGTCCACTCATGCGGCCAGATATAATCAGGATCAGCGCCCTCGGCCTGGCTATAGCCAGCACAAATCAGGAAAATCTGATCAACCTCGCCATCATTGTCCCAATCATAGTTCGAGAAGTCCACCTCCTTGGCAGCCTGATCTATAGCTTCCATCACCATCGCTGTGGGGTTGACATCATGATCATTCCCTTCGGGAGCACCATAAGAAGCCAATGAACCGCCTGTGGTATAAGGGCCTACAACATCGAAGTTGATTTCCAACTGACCATAGCTCTGCTTCAGGAAATAGTCTCTCACAGAACCTGCATTACCATAATCATGATAGCTCTCTTCGTTGAAGAAGCGTTTGTAGGTGGCTAGCGGGTCGGTGGATGCGAACTTCACGTCTGAGAATTGCACCAAAATGACCAGTCCACGATGCTTGCCTATTGTCTGGCCGGGATTTCCAACCCCGCGTGACATCATACGGGCATTGGCACGTCGGGGGTCTGCAGCCAAGCGCTTATTGCGCAGCTCTGTCCATCGTGCAGAGACTTCCTCCGGATTCATCTTCAGAAGCTGACCGTCAGCTTTCAACTGATAGGGAGTACCGTCTTCTGCGGTATAGAAAGAATAGTGCTCATCACCGCGCAGCGTCAATTCAATGAGTGTGCCGTCTGCCTGACGGACTGTCTTCTTCACGGGTTTGGCAGGAACGGCATTGGCCGTCATCGTCAGCAGCAGGAGCGTGACACTCGCAAGTAAAAATTTGATATTCATCTGATAAGAATAGAAGAAATATAGTTTATAAACAACCGTAGAGGCTCAACCATTCTGGAAATGGTTTGACGCCTCTATCGGTTAATATGGATACTGCACTCTATAAGAGGCAGTCATGATTACTTCGCAATGCTATTGCTGATCACATCGATGGCACGAACGTGCTTCTGCAGCTTGTGAGCAGGCAGAGAAGCACCATTCAGACGGATAGCGAAATCAGTAGCCTTGGCAGCGCTTCTGGCAGCAGCTCTGGTAGCAGTTGAAGCTGTAGGAAGAACGACTTTGAACTCACCATTGGGGCAGCCATAATATGAACCATCACCGATGGTTGTCAGGCCCTGATAGTAAGCTTTGCTTCCATCACTCTTCTCACGCTCAATTACGGGGAGGGAGAATACACCTTTCTCTAATTTACCAAGTAAACCGTTCTTCTTAACGGTAGCCACATCATAGGTACCGAGATAATATGCACCCCAGCTCATGATACCAATTGCGCCATCGCCAAAGTCAAGACCTGTATCTTGAAGCAGGATGTAAACACCTTCCGGATCCTCAGCATTGATCTCGATGCTCTTTTTACCACCTTTCTCTCCAAAGCCCTCAGCTACGGGAGCATAAGCATTTACCATACGATAGAGACCCGGAGTGTCGGTATTCTGTTCGATTTCCACTTGGTAGGTATATGACTTGCCAGCCTCAGTATAGAGGGGAACTACGAAATCGTCAGTATAGTAACCTATACCCAAAGACTTCCAGGGAGAAGGAGCTCCACCATAGTACTCGAATCCGTCAGCAGCGTATGACTTCAACTCGCCCTTTACCACAACGGCACTTACAATCTGGAGCTTGCCAGTCATGCCCTCAGGAATAGGAACATAAATCATACCAGGAGCACTAACCGTTGCAGTCAGGTCACCAGCAGCAATAGCGTCAGCCACAGCAGCGGCATCAGCATCGGCCTCGATAACCACTGAAGAAATCTCAGCGACATCAGCACCAGCCTCGGTCATACCTACAGCAAAGGCGGCTCCAGTTGCATCGGTGTAGATACCACCCCAACTCATAGAGAGTGAGTAGTCTGCACGTACATAGCCATCGATATAGATATATTCCCAGTCGGAACCGAATCCACGAAGATCCTCAATAATATAACTTACTGGACAAGCCAAGATACCTTGATCCTTATCAAAATATCCAGTAGGACCTGCTACTGTATTACCAAGAAGAGCCTGATAAGCTACATAGTCGATAACAGTCACAGCACCATAGTTACTATTGTTTACTGCGAACTGACGTGCAACTGATACTATGCCAGTCGCATCATCGTAATCCCAAACAACATCAACACCACTACCCCAGTTACTAAGCTTGAACTGATAGAGGTTAGTCTTAATCATGTTGTGGCGATATACGAACTTTAGATCAGGATCCTCACCTGCCCAATACACTGAATAGGTATAGTCAGCTGTACCTGTAGCGTTCCACTTCTGCCAGGGTCCCCAGTCGGTAACACCAGCCTTGAAGGTGAATTCCTTAATACCCCAAGGAGTAGCCTGAGAGTCATCAGCCACAGTGATGGTGATATCGTCGTAACGGCCATATTCAATCTTCGTAGCGTCGTATGCTACAGGAATATTGGCTTCTGTCTGTCCAGCATCGAAAGTAACGCTGGAAGGAACAGAATACATGGGATTAGCCGTTGTCGATGTCAGATTGACAGTCAGCGAATTAGAGGCATCAGCACGGCTGATGGGCACATTGAAGGTCGTTCCTGCGGGATCGATCTCATACTGTGATGGCAGCGCATCGCTGAAGTACACCTGAGGACCTGATACGGTAGCCCACTCATATTTGTCGTTATCAGAACAGGAAGCCATCGTGAGGGCTGCCATGCCGATAAGTCCGAGAAATATCTTATTTAACTTCATATTATAATCTGTTTATTGGATGAATATACTTCTGAATTAATTGTTACCAGGGGCATACTGACCAACAGGTGACGGACCAGTAACCGTCTGTGAGGGGTTAGGATTGTTCCATCCCTGCAGGGCCTTGTTGTTGTTAAGCTCAGAGATAGGAATAACGAGGTTCCAGTTGGGCTTGATACCAGCGCAGTTAATCTTGAAGATATTGGCAGGAGCATTGGTTCCATCATAGTTCTGCATCACGCCGGGCTTCAGACGCTTAGCTGACGGGAAGGCATTACCCTCGCCCCAGAACTCGATTCGCATCTGAGTAAGAACCTCAAGCTGGAAGTCGCGCAGATTATCGGTAGCCTTACAGTTGTAGTTAGGATCACGATAGTTCTGCATGAAGCTATTCAGCAGGGCAACACCACCAGCAAGATCACCTGCGGCAGCCTTAGCCTCAGCCTCAATAAGCATCATCTCCTCAACACGCATGATGGGCACATCAACGGCACCACCGGTAGCGTAGTTCTCCCAGTCGCCACCCTTGCAACGGAACTTCAGAGACAGACATGCAGGAGCTTCCTCAATATACTGACGATCGCGGCAGGTCTTATAATCATAGTAATCATACTTGTCAGGATGCAGGAAGGTCGTCTTACGGAAGTCAGTATCACCGATCTTATCGAAAAGCGACTTATCGATAGAAGGACGAGTGAGTGAAGAATAACCCCAATCGGCCTCACCGCTGATCCAACCTGTGAAGTTGGCCAGGTTACGCATATTCTCAGCATCGTAGCTGATGTACCACATCCAAGCCTGGTTAGCCACGCAGAAACCAGAGGTAGGATCCTCCCACTGTGAGGCAGTCACAGGAGTAGCCTTGCTGGCGTCGATAGCCATACGGGCATACTTGGCAGCATTAGCATAGTCCTCATCCCAAAGGTAAACCTTAGCACGGATACCATAGACAACAGCCAGGTTGGGCAGATGGCCGTCCTTTGGACTCCACTTAGACAGATACTGCTCGGCCTTGTCGAGGTCAGAGTGGATGAACTTCATCATCTCTTCGTGAGAAACACGAGGATTTGACTTAGCCTGCTCAGTCGTTGTATTTTCGCTGACGATGGGCACAGTGAGACCCTTCACCTTCGAAACGTCAGTATAGATGTTCTCTACCGGCTCGAACAGTACGGTCAGCATATAGTAGTCGAATGCACGCATAGCATAAGCAGCACCACCCATTCCCTTAATAGCATCGTTGACAGCATCGCTCTCAAAGTCGATAGTAGAAATCACGTCGTTAGCGGCCTTCACGAAACGATAGAGAGTAAACCAAGGCAGATAAGCGAAATAGCTGGTCTCACCTACGTTGGCAGCAAATGTATTATAGTTACGATACCAGTCGTAACCAGAGTTAGAGCCAAGGGGATACATATCACCAAGCATCTCAGTCTGTGCAATACAGAACTGAGGATAAGCCATATCAGTCTCATGTTCCTGACGCTCATATACATAGTAACCCAGTGACATCTGAGCAGGAATACCATTCAGAGAGCCTTCCAGAGCGGCAGCTGATGCTCCCACCTGCTCGGCAGTAGCCGTAGAGCCCTCGGGGAAGGTTTCCTCAATACAGCTTGTCAGCGAGAATGCGGCCGACAGAGCCATCACAGCATATATTTTATTCAATGTTTTCATAACTTTCAATCCTTTTGCGTATTATTAGAATGTAGCCGAAATACCTGCAGAGATAGTGCGGATAGGAGAATAACGTGTAGCGTTGATACCTATATTACCGTCGCTGGCAAGACCAACAGTCTGGCGTGGATCGAATCCCTTACGCTTTGACCAGTAGAACACGTTCTCGGCAGATACATAGAGACGGAGGTTGTTAATCAGGGCAGCCTTTGTCCACTTAACAGGGAAGGTATAACCAAGATTGATGTTCTGAATATTCAGGTAGCTGGCGTCAGTCAGGAAGCGAGTAGACATGTTACCTGTGTAGAGATCATCAAACTGCCAGCGAGGAATTGAAGCGCTCGGATTTGATGCTGTCCAAGACTCCAAAGCATCCACGTGGATATTACGTCCTGCTGTGCTGCTGGTGGGAGGCGACATGAAGCTTGCATAAGTAGAGTCGTACTGCTTACCACCAATCTGATAGGTGAAGTTGATGGCAAAGTCGAATCCGTATGCCTGAACGCTTGTACCGAATCCACCGAAGACAGGAGCAATAGTGGTCTTGTCAATCACATAGTAGTCGGCATCGGCATACACGTCTGTGGTCTTACGGTCAATCACCTTACGGCGAGAGAAGTCGTCAGCGTTCTGGTTTTCCAGCAGGTTACCATCGCGGTCAAACCAGCTGTCCTCCTTAATGGGGTTGCCGTCAGCGTCAACCTGAGGAACACCGTCGATGACCACCTGATGCTGCTCATAAACGTTATAGTACCAGAGAGACTTACCTGTCTCCGGGTCAACACCGGCGTAGTCCTTCATATACCAAGAGTACATGGAAGTGCCCTCTGAAATGTAGAAGCTGCCGCTGTTGTAACCTTCGTAAGGCTTAAAGTCGGTACCGTATACGACGTTGGTCTTCTTATCGTCGTCAAGTTTGCTGATACGGTTCTTCAGCGTAGAAACATTCAGACGTACATCCCAGTTGATGTTCTTCGTTCTGATGATGTTATAGTTCAGTTCAAGTTCGAAACCAGTATTATACAGGTCACCTACGTTGTCGTAGTAGCTTGCATAACCGTTTGACGGAGCAACTGCGAATGAGTAGAGCATATCGGTTGTCTTACGATAGAAGAACTCCAAGCTACCGCTCAGTTTCTTGAAGAGCTGGAACTCGATACCGGCATTGATATTGGTATTGGTCTCCCAAGTGATATCCTTCGTACCCTTCTGATTGAATGAAGTACTGACGTTACCACCCGAGTTGATGATACGGAACACATCGGTATAACGATATGAGTTCAGATAGTCGCCAGAAGCCACGATATTATCGTTACCCTGAGAACCGATAGAGAACTTAGCCTTCAGTTCGTTGACCCAAGAAACGTTCTCCATGAACTTCTCCTTGTTGATCAGCCATGCAGCACCAACAGACCAGAATGTACCCCAACGGTAGTCAGGATGGAAACGTGATGAAGCATCGCGACGCAGAGAACCAGAGAGGAAGTACTTGGTATCGTAGTCGTACTGTACGCGTCCGAAGTAACCTTCGTTGTTGTAACGAGCCTTCAATGACCATGCACCCTGTCCGTCAACGGCGGCACCGCTCAGTTCCTTGTTTTCCTGAGAGAACATCTTGTTCTTCTCGGCACCTACCTCATAGTAACGACGATCGAAATACTCGTGACCGAGCATGACGTTCAGGTTATGATGCTCAGCAATAGTCGTAGTATAGTTCAGGAGCTGCTGGAAGTTGTAGTCGAAATCACGGCTGTGATACTTCTCAACGGTACCACCAGTAGAGTCAAACTGTCCGTAGTAGGGGTTGTAAACATAAGTACCACGGGTCTCGTCAAGGTTTACAGTACCGTTCAGGGTCAGCACAAGTCCGGGATAGAAAGTGAAGTCGGCAAATGCGTGACCTGCTAAGGCATTACCCTCGAAATTACGGGTGTTCAGGCGAACATCCTGGATGGGGTTAGCATCCTGGATGAAAGGACGGTCGTGACCAGCGTTCATGCCGTTACCGTAGTCCATCATCTGGATACCGTTAGAATCGATCTTGATGCTGCCGTCTGCATTGTACACGTAGGCAGGATAGATAGGAGCCATCTGCTGGGTGAAAGCGAAGATGTTACCAGTAGAGGTCTCGCTACCGTTGTTACCCAGTTGGTTGTGGTCGAAACGAGCATAACTCATGTTTGCACCAACTTTCAGCCACTTCTTGGCCTGATAGTCAGCCTTCAGACGAGCGGTGAAACGCTGCATATCACTCTTTTCGGTGATACCCTCGTTCTTCAGGTAACCCAAAGAAATATAGGTATTCGACTTGTCTGTAGATCCGGCAATCGAAACATTGTACTCCTGACGGTTACCTGTACGGATACCAACATCTTCCCAATCATCGGGCTTAATCAGATAGTCACCCTCAACACGGCCGATGGTAGCCAGAGGATTCAGTTTACCATTCTGACCAATCAGCATCTGACCCTCGGGATAAGACCAAATATTGTAGCCGACACCACCACCAGCCTGCTCACCGAACAGACCTGCGTTGGCTGCCTGCCATGCAGAATTGGCATCCATACCCTTGTCAATGTAGTAATTGTAGACAGCATCGTAATGCTTCTCGTAGTAGGCTGCAGGATCAGAAATGATGTCATACTGCTTCAAAGCCTTTGTGTTCCAACCATACTTGGCGTCGAAAGTAACGACAGCGTCACCAGACTTAGCCTTCTTGGTGGTAATCATCACAACACCGTTGGCACCACGAGCACCATACAGGGCATTTGAGGCAGCATCCTTCAGCACGGTCATCGTCTCAACGTCGTTAGGGTTGATATTAGCCATATCACCACTATAAGGAGCGCCATCAACAATGATCAGCGGGTCGTTACCAGCATTCAGCGAACCAAATCCACGAATACGAATAGTTGGTGAACCAGAAGGGCTACCCGTCGACTGGGTCAGCTGCACACCTGCAACATTACCAGCCAGAGCGCCAGTTACACTGGTGGTCTGGGTCAACTTAATATCCTCAGAACCCACAGCCTTGGCTGAACCCGTAAAAGCTGATTTCTTGGCTGTACCGAAAGCCACGACGATCACCTCGTCGAGGGCAGCAGCGTCGCTCTTCAGGAACACGCGCATACCATTCTTGACTTTCAGGGTCTGACTCTCATAACCCAGATACGAAACCGTAATCTGGTTCTTGCCCTCAGGCATGGTCAACGAGAAGCGACCGTTTACATCCGTCAACATACCGGTGCTTGTGCCGTCTACTTTCACGGCGGCGCCGATGATCGGCTGACCGTCGTCCTGTGAGAGCACTGTACCGGAAATCTTTGTCTGTGCCAGCGCACTTCCTGCGAAAAGGAAGAGGCTGATCATAAACATTGTTAGTCTTTCTTTCATAAAATCTCTCTCTTTGGTTATTAAATATATAAATAATGTGTAATTAGTCTAATTCCTCGTCTCACCTCCACGCCGGAGGCAGCCGCTTTCAGGCTTTTGGCC
>JAEETC010000339.1 GCA_016286585.1 Prevotella sp.
GCGGTACGGATATAGGCCGGTATGGAGGTCAGTCCAGCGATGGTGGCGGCTCTCCAACGGCGTTCGCCTGCAATGATCTGGTATTCGTGGTCGCCTGTCTGACGGAGGGTGACGGGGGTGATGATGCCTATCTCACGGATGCTGGCAGCCAACTCCTGCAAGGCACTCTCATCGAATTCCCTTCGAGGCTGGTTGGGGTTTGGTGATATCATACTGAGGGCAATCTCGCTCAGGTTTGAGGAGCCTTGCACCATCACGTCGCCAGTATCTATGAGGGCATCCAGTCCACGACCCTTGCCTGTACCTATGTTGTCTAATCCACGTCCGAGTACGTTACGATCGTATTTCTTCTTAACAGCCATGTTTTAATTGTTTTTGTGGATAATTTCCCGTGCAAGGGCCAGATGGTTCTTGGCGCCAGTAGAGTCTGCGTCGTAGAGGATGACGGGCAGACCGTGACTCGGACTCTCCGAAAGTTTCACGTTACGCTGGATAACGGTCTTGAAGACCAGCTCCTGGAAGTGGCGCTTCACTTCGTCGTAGATCTGGTTGGCCAGACGCAGACGGCTGTCGTACATCGTCAGCAGGAAGCCTTCGATCTCCAGTTGCGGGTTCAGCTTGTTCTTGATGATCTTGATGGTGTTCAGCAGTTTACTGATACCCTCCAGTGCAAAGTATTCACACTGCACGGGAATGATGACGGAATGAGCGGCAGTCAGCGCATTCACCGTGATAAGTCCCAGCGAGGGTGAGCAGTCGATGAGGATATAGTCGTACTCCTGCTGTATCGGCTCCAGCACCTTTTTGAGGATTTTCTCCCTGTTCTCCAGGTTCAGCATCTCTATCTCTGCGCCTACCAGGTCGATGTGGCTGGGGATGATGTCCAGGCCGTCGATGTCAGTGGTATAGATGGCGTCATGCACGTCTGCCTTGTTAATAATGCATTCATAAATGGAGCTCTCCACCTCAGTGATGTCGACACCCAGACCGCTCGAGGCATTCGCCTGCGGATCAGCGTCCACCACCAGGACAGTTTTCTCCAGTGTGGCCAGCGAGGCCGCAAGGTTGATGGTGGTTGTGGTCTTTCCCACACCGCCCTTCTGGTTTGCTAATGCTATGATTTTACCCATTTTCTTTCTACCTTAAAATTTGATATAAATGAGAAATTTGGGCACAAAGTTACAAAATTATTGGGAATTAGGGCTTAGGAATTAGGAATTATTTGTATCTTTGCAGTCAAATCTTGTTATTTTTATGGAAATTAAACGACCTTTATTGCTTATTTCCAATGATGACGGCTATCAGGCAAAGGGTATCCGGTCTTTGGTAGAGATGGTGTCGGACTACGGCGACGTCATCGTTTGTGCCCCGGAAGATGCCCGCAGCGGCTTCTCCTGCGCCTTCTCGGCCACGATTCCTCTCCGACTCATCCAACGTGAGTGTCGTGAGGGTATTGAGGTATGGTCGTGTAACGGTACGCCTGTCGACTGTGTGAAGATGGCTCTGGCGGAAATATGTCCACGAAGACCTGATATGGTGATCGGAGGTATCAATCACGGCGACAATGCCTCTGTGAATGCCCACTATAGTGGTACGATGGGAGTGGTGCTCGAGGGTTGCATGAAGTATATCCCCTCTGTGGCCTTCTCGCTGTGCGACCATCGCGACGATGCTGATTTCGAACCGCTCCGTCCGTTCATTCGTGATGTCATGCAACGGGTGTTGCAAGATGGACTGCCCAAGGGGGTGTGTCTGAATGTGAACTTCCCAGTATTAGAGGGGAGTGGTGAGAGGGAAGAGGTGAGAAACTATGCCGGAGTGAAGGTCTGTCGCATGTCACCAGGCACCTGGAAACAGGAGGTTACCCGATGCCATCATCCCCGTGGCTATGACTACTGGTGGATGGTAGGCCACTATCAGAACGACGCTCCTGAGGCGACGGATACAGACCGCTGGGCGCTTGAACACGGCTATGTGGCTATCACCCCCACCCAGATTGACCT
>JAEETC010000113.1 GCA_016286585.1 Prevotella sp.
GCTTCGGAGAGCCACTCAGGTTGTTGTGCCAGTCGTCGGGATGCAACATGGCGTAGAACATCTCCGCACCGTTCTGCATGTGCTTCGTGCTTGAGCCAAGGCCGGTGGGAAGGTAGTTCTGATTGCCCGTACTGGTCTTATAGGGTTCCAGGTTCTTCTCGGGAAGTGTGCGGCTCAGGCACAGCCAGTGGTTGTCCTGCTTGCCCTCCTTGCCGAAGGCCGGGCGCACGCAGATCCAGTAGTAGCCTTCGCCATCCATCACCACGTCGCCGAAGCGATAGTAGGCCGTACCGGCAAAACTACCGTTGTTACCGCTCTGCTCAGGGGTCTGGTAGAGGATCTTCTTCAGGTGGGGCACCTGCTTCAGGTCGACTGTCACCTGGGCCAAGTACTGCCCGTTCTCAGAGCCGCGCTGATAGCTCAGCTTGCCGATGCCCTCGATGGAAAAGTCATAGACGGAAGTGGCTTCGCTGAATCCCGGGGGATTGTTGGCCAGCTCGGCGAAACGGGCTGCGGCCGACTCCATGGTGTTGGTTGCCACCACACGGGTGTAGGGATCGCCCTCCACGGGATAGCCTATCGTCGGTTCGAAGGTCTTGTTCTCCCAGCCCTCGGGGGCTTTGCCCTCGTCAGTCAGCTGGGTGATGAGTGTCCAGCCAAGCTGCTGCTGTTCATACTGGGCTTCGGTCTGCTCGTTGTCGTTACCGCCGCCAGGATTATCACTGCCGTTCTTGTCGTCATCGCTACACGATGCGACAACCATGCCCAAACTCATCACGAAGATGGCTGAAAGCACGTAGTAGAAATACTTATTCATCTTGTTATAATTTTGTTTGTCAATACACATAGGTAAATGACATGTTAAGTTAATACTGTTAGTCTTAAAAACTAAAAAAAACTAATTATCCGATGCAAATATACTCTTTTCATGCGTTAATAAAACAAATTATTCGATATTTCCCAAAAGTAGTTGTCCCCAGAGAGGCGTTGTGTCCCCAAATGTCAGTTTGTCGTCGTCAGACGAACTTTATCCCCAAGAAAATGCAGCGATTAACAAAAAATGATGTACCTTTGCATCATGTTACAAATAATAAACTTAGATTTATGGAATATCAGGCATTAAATGAATCGGCCCAGATGAAGGCCAACGCAAAGAAACGGTCTATATATATTAATAAGGTGGACAGCGGTATGCCCCGTTGGCTCATCGAACTGGGTTTTGTGCTTTTCGTGGCGCAGGCAGTAAGTACGGAAAATACTATTTTTAATTGGATAGAAAGCCATGGAATGGAAATACCCCGTAGTATCATATTCCTGATTGGCGACCTCATCCTCTACTACGGCATGATGGTGGGCATGAAACCGCTACGCCGTCCGTTTACGACGCTATGGTGGATTCTCATCGTAGTAGACACGGCTGGTAACATAACGTTCGCATTGCCTGATTCGATCATCAACCTGGCACTGGCAATCGCCAACCCCTTGGTTTTCCTCCCACTTGGCTTCGCCATCGCCTTCTTCTATCGCGGCTGGCTGCAGTGGGTGGGGATCCTGATGGTGGGCCACATGGTAACGATGATCATCCTTCCCATCATGCTCGCCCCCTTCCTGTCGGTTCTGCTTATCGACATCATTGCCATCGCCGGCCAGATAGCCTTCGGCTGGTCTATGCGTCGGGTGCTTGTTTAGCACGCACCACTTCTGTCTGGGTGTGCTGGCGGTATTGTGCCGGTGTGACACCGATATGCTTCTTGAATTCGGTCTGGAAGGTGGTGCGGGAGACGAAACCGGCCTCCTTGCTAACGGCTTCCATGGACCAATTGGGATTTTCCTTAATCAATTCACTGGCGTAAAGGACACGTTTCTCCGTCAGATAATCGTAGAGACGGTCGTATTTCGTACTGTCTTTGAGCAGCTGTTTGATCTTCTTCTGCGTCAGACCCAATTTCTGAGCCATCGTCTTCACATCCAGTTCAGGGTCGCAGAACATACGGCTTTCCATCATCTGCACCTCAATCCACGCCCGGAGTTCGTCGTCGGTCATGTCTTTCGTGTCCTTGATGTTCTCACGCAGTGATTCTGTCTCAACCTGTAGTTTTAGCACATGGTCTTTTGTCCTCAGTTGTTCTTTAAGCTCGTCAAGGGTCTTCTGATGTTCCTCAGATTCTTCTTTGAGATTCTCGACAACATTCGCTAAATGGTCGTTGTCTTTCAACACGCGGCTGGTCTTTCTATATGTGATACAGATACTGATAGCAACTGCTACCAGAAACGCGAAAAACACTGCTGTTATCACTATGGCATGTCCTGTCATGTGTCCCTAAACCTTAATTTTTGGCGCAAAATTAAGACTTTTCATCGAGAATCTGAACTTTTTACAAAGAAACCTTGACGAATTGTTGTCCCCAAAAACGTCAATTGTCCCCAAACTTTAATTGTACAGCCGTTTATAATATCCAGCTATACCTTGTCGCTTATGGAGGCATTGCCTGTGCGTTAAATCACATTTAACTCGCGGTTGTAGATGCTGATCCAGCGTATTAAACCAAACTGAACAGAAATTGCTGGTCGGTGTATTCCCATTGGGCTGTGCCGAAGCGGATGAGACGGGCCAGGAGGGTGATGAGTTCGCCCTTTTGAATGAGGTTGAGAAGATAACGTCTGTCGTCCATACAGTGTGCAAAGGTAAAGGATTTCTTTCAGACGAGGAAATATTTTATGCTTTTCCTTTGTCGTCTGGTAAATAAATGCTAACTTTGCGGCATCGAATAAGAATGACTGTAAGATATGAAAAGACTCTGTAAACTGATATCAGACTATATGGGTGTGCTGGTGCTTCTGGCTGCTGTGGCGTCGCTGCTCTGGCCAGAAGTGTTCAGCCTTATCAAGCCTACGGTGATCAATCCGTTGCTGGGCATCATCATGTTCGGCATGGGCCTGACGCTGCATTGGGAGGATTTTCGGGTGGTGTTCAGCCGTCCGAGGGATGTCGTCATCGGCTGTCTGGCACAGTTCACGGTGATGCCGCTGCTGGCATGGCTGCTGGCGCGTATCTTCGCGCTCGACGAGGCGCTGACGGTGGGTGTGGTGCTGGTGGGCTGCTGTCCTGGTGGTACGGCATCGAATGTCATCACTTATCTGGCCAAGGGCGATCTTGCCCTGTCGGTAGGCATGACGGGTGTCTCGACGCTCCTGGCTCCGGTCATGACGCCTCTGCTCGTGTGGCTTCTGGCGGGTAAGACCGTCGATGTCGATGTGGCGGCTATGTTCCTGAGCATTCTCTGGGTGGTCATCCTGCCTATCGTGGCTGGACTGGTGGTGAAGCGCCTCTTGCCGAAACTGACGGAACGGGCAACGGCTTATCTGCCTGCGGTTTCATCGCTTGCCATTGCTGCCATCGTGCTGATCGTGATTTCTGCCAGCGCTCATAAACTCCTTGCCGGCGGATTGGTGATCGTTGCCGTCGTGATGCTGCATAATGTCGGTGGTCTCATGATCGGCTACCTCATTGCTCGTCTGCTTCACCTGCCGTGGCCCAAGCGTAAGGCACTCAGTATCGAGGTGGGCATGCAGAACTCGGGCCTCGCCTCGTCGCTTGCCACGCTCCACTTCGCCGCCTATCCCATGGCAACCATACCAGGGGCGGTGTTCAGCGTGTGGCATAACATCAGCGGTGCCATTGTTGCCCGCTTCTACGCAAGAAACGGGCAATAACCTCTTTCGTATTAGGCTTTTCTTCTGACGCGCAGTGTCTCCACGATACGGCTCATCTGGTTAGGGATGCGTATCTGCTGGGGACACTTGGGCAGACACTCTTCGCAGTCCTGACAGGCCCGGGCCCAGGTGTTGGCATCGGGTAGTGCCTTGCGGTAGCGCTCAACGAACAGCTGCTGCCGCTCTGCATAACTGGCATCGGTAGGTGCCGGCAGGGGGAGCAAGTGGTCGGTGACGGCCTCGTTGTAGAAGGCGAAGTTGGCAGGGATGTTGACACCGTATGGGCATGGCATGCAGTATTCGCAGGTGGTACAGGGGATGGTGGGGAAGCCTGACATCTGGTCGGCAATGTCGGCAAGGAGCGTGTTTTCTGCCTCAGTGCAGACTTCGAGGGGCGAGAAGGTGCTGACGTTCTCTTCCAAGTGGTCCATGCGGTTCATGCCGCTGAGCACGGTGAGGATATTGGAATGGGAGCCCACCCAGCGGAAGGCCCAGCGGGCGGTGCTGTCGTCGGGACGGCGGGCTTTCAGCTGATCGGTGAGTTCCTGGGCCATGCGTCCGAAGGCACCACCGCGTAACGGCTCCATGACCACATTCTGGATGCCGAGTTTCTCACATTTATTATAGAGGTATTCCGCATCGGCATCCACTCGCCGACCTCCGCGCAGAGAGGCATGGCGCCAGTCAAGGAAGTTCATCTGTATCTGTACGAAGTCCCAGTGGTAGTCGTCGTTATGGTCGAGCAGCCAGTCGAAGGCGCTGACATCGCCGTGATAGGAGAAACCGAGGTGGCGGATGCGGCCAGCCTCACGCTCTTTCAGGAGGAAGTCGAGCAGGCCGTTGTCGAGGAAGCGCTTCTTGAGTGTGTCCACACCTCCTCCGCCGATGCTATGGAGCAAGTAGTAGTCGATATAGTCCGTGCGAAGCCGTTGGAACGACTGGCGGTACATCTTCACGGCCTCGTCGAAGTCCCAAAGGTTCGGCCCCTGGTTCGACATCTTCGTGGCGATGAAGAACTTGTCTCTGGGATGGCGGGCGAGGGCATTGCCGGTAAGCACTTCCGACTGTCCCCGCATGTACATCGGTGCTGTATCGAAGTAGTTGACACCGTGCTCTATGGCATAGTCTACGAGGCTGTTCACCTCGTCCTGGTTGTTTGGCAGACGCATCATGCCGAAGCCTAGCAACGAAACCTGCTTACCAGAGCCGTGTTGTACGCGGTAGGTCATTCGGTTGTCAGCCACTTGTTTGTTCTCACTCTGAGCCCAGGAATTGAATGGCTCCATGGCCATCATGGCCACAGCTGATCCCGTACCGATGCCGAGTCTTCTGAGGAACTCGCGCCGGTTCATGTTCTGTCTGTCCTTTTCCATATCTGTAGTTGTTTAGTAATGTGTATGTGTTGTATTCTTATGATAGTCCCTCGATCACCCCGTCCTCGATGGTGATGCGCTCTGCCTGCGGACTCTTGGGCAGTCCCGGCATGCGGAGCATGTCACCCGCGATGGCTACAATCATCTCCGAACCGCAGTTCAGGATCACGTCGCGGATGCGGATGGTGAAGCCCTCGGGCGAGCCGTAACGGGTGGAATCGGCCGAGAATGAGAACTGCGTCTTGGCGATGCAGACGGGATAGTGGGCGATGGCGCCGTCGTCGTCGGTAAACGATTTGCGCAGCGATTCCAGTTTCTTGGTCACCGTCTTGCCGTATTCCACGGCCGATGCGCCGTAGATGCTCTTGCAGACCTTCTCTATCTTGTCCTCCAGACGGTCGGTCTCCTTATAGGTAAAGCGGATGGGCAGGGGCTGCTGCTTGTCGATCGTCTCGACCACGGTCTGTGCCAGTTCAATGGCACCCTCGCCACCCTTGAGGAAGGCTTCGTTGACGGCAAAGCCTACCTCCAAGTCCTCACAGTTCTTGCGCACGATGGCGATTTCCTCTTCCACATCCGTATCGTGGCGGTTGAGGGTCACGACCACAGGTTGTCCGAAACCTTGCATGTTGCGGATGTGGCGGTTCAGGTTTTTCAGGCCCTCGGTCAGTCCCTTGGCGTTCGGTTCCTTGATGTGGTCGAGATCCACGCCGCCATGCATCTTCAGACCCTGGGTGGTGGCGACGATGACCACCAGTCGCGGCAGCAGTCCGGCCTTGCGGCACTTGATGTCGAAGAACTTCTCTGCGCCGAGGTCGGCACCGAAACCTGCCTCTGTCACCACGTAGTCGCCGTAGCTCATGGCCATCTTCGTGGCCACCACGCTCGAACAGCCGTGGGCGATGTTTGCAAACGGTCCGCCATGGATGAAGGCGGGTGTGTGCTCCGTCGTCTGCACGAGGTTCGGGTTGAGGGCATCCCTGAGCAGTACGGTGATGGCTCCTGCCACGCCGAGGTCTTTCACCTTAAAGAGCTTGCCGTCGGAGGTGAGGCCGAGCACGATGTTCTCGATACGTCGCTGCAGGTCCTTCTCACTTGTTGCCAGACAGAGGATGGCCATCAGTTCCGATGCAGGGGTGATGTCGAAGCCCGTCTCATTCACCACACCGTCGCCCCTCAGTCCTGTCACCACGTTGCGCAGGCTCCGGTCGTTCACGTCGAGCACCCGTTTCCAGTATATCTCACGCAATGAAAAGCCCTCCTTGCGATGCTGGTAGATGTAGTTGTCGAGCAGGGCGCTGATGGTGTTGTGGGCAGAGGTCACGGCATGGAAGTCGCCCGTGAAGTGCAAGTTGATCTTCTCCATCGGCAGCACCTGGGCGTAACCGCCACCAGCGGCACCGCCCTTGATGCCGAAGCAGGGGCCGAGCGACGGCTCGCGCAAAGCCACTACCGCCTTCTTACCGATCTTGTTCAGGCCCAGAGTCAGACCGATGCTTACGGTGGTCTTACCGATACCTGCCTTCGTCGGGCTGATGGCCGTCACCAGGATCAGCCGGCTTTTCTTGACATGCTTCTCGTCGATCAGCTCTACAGGCACCTTTGCCATATAACGTCCGTAGGGTTCTATCCGCTCCGGGTCGATGCCCAGTTGTGAGGCGATGTCGCCGATAGGATTCAGTTCACATTCCCTTGCTATCTGTATGTCTGATTTCATCTTTTTTGTTGTTAAGTTAGTGATGATGACCGCAAAGATTCTCAATTGCGGGGGGTGATGACGCGGTAGTTGCCGCTGAGGTGCATGAAAGCGAAGAGACGCAGCAGACCGTCGTAGTAGGCATCGAAGTAGCCGTCCTCGAAAGGTTCGTGCTTGGCATTCCATAGCGCATCCACAAACTCCTTACTCTTATCGTGGCTGCACATCATCGAGGCAGCAGCGGTGGTGGCCACGAGGCCGATGCTATGGCGCAGCTTGCGGAAACCGCCGGCCTGTAGGATCTCGTTGCCTTCAGGTAGTGTGCCGTCGGTGCGATACTGGTCCATGAAGGTGTTGACGCCCTGTGAATAGAAGAAGTTCTGGATGGTCTCGCCATACTGGCGCTGCCACTCGCCGTCGGCACAGCTCCATTCATAGTCGAGGGTGATGTTCATCGGCACGCGCCAGGAGTCATAACGGAAATTGTTGCTGCCATTGCGGCGGGGGGCTCCCTGTGGACGCTGCTGCATGCCGGGGAAGCGGGGCATCTGCATCTCACTGCCGTCGTACTGGCTCATATCGGGGTTGAGACCTGTCTGCGGATTGATGGCCTTATGCAGATACTCACGGCTCTTCTGTGCGCACTGCATCCAGTAGTCGCTGCGGCCGTCGCCAGCCCACTTTGCCCATACTTCATAGAAAGCGGGGATGTGGTAGCTGGGATCGGTATAACGCTGTCCGAAACCGTCGGGGGTAAAGGTGATGAGCTGGGTCTCAGGGTCGATGAGGTACATCTTCTGCGGTCCCGTCTGTTGGGGACCGAAGCCTGGGAATCCGCCCTGACGAGGCTCTGGGGTGTACTCTTTCGGCTGGATGCAGTCAAGGATGTGCTGGGCTTCGGCTTTGTAGTTGATGCTAGTGTCATTGCCCCAGCGGTTGGAGGCGAAGATGAGGGCGGTGATAAAGTAGAGCTCGCCGTCGCTGGCTGCACCCTCGGCGTTGCGGGTGCCATCGGTCTTGCAGCTCCAGGCAAAGTAGCCCTTGCGACTACCGTCCTGATGTTGCATATACTTTTTGCTCCAGCGCCACAAACGGTCGAAGATGTCCTTCTCGCCGAACTGCACGGCAATCATCAAACCGTAGGACATGCCCTCGGTGCGGGCATCGTGGTTCTTCACGTCAGAGACATAGCCCATGGAATCGCCTACCTCGAAGTAGACCTTGTTGGGACCACGGAACACATCGTTGAACACTTCCTTGAGTTTTGCGTCGACATCAGCCTGACTGTAACCCATCTCTACAAAGAGGTTGCGGTACTGGCCTGTCTCAAAAGCGCCTTTCGTCCAGGGTGTGAATGCCACAGCCTGGAGGGTGAGCATCAGAAGCGATGCGATCATGAATACTTTCTTCATTGCTTAAATATTTTAAATCTGTTGCTTATACGGAATCTTTTGCTTTGGGGTCAGATAAGTCTGAAATGGCGAAGGGCATGGCGGATGCCTTCTTCATCGACAGAGGTGGTCACGAAGTCGGCTACAGCCTTCAGTTCGTCGATGGCATTGCCCATGGCTACACCGATGCCGGCTGTCAGAATCATCGAGGTGTCGTTGCCTCCGTCGCCGAAAGCCATGGTGTATTGGGGATCTAGTCCTTCGTGGGCGGCCATGGTGAGCAGCCCCTTACCTTTGTCGGCTTCCAAGGCTGTGATATCGGTGAAGGCTGGATGCCAGCGACCGGAGGTGCAGCCGGGGATGCGGCTCATGAGCTTGGGCTCGTAGTCTTTATCGAAGAAGGCCGTCAACTGGAGGATGCGCTGGTCAAGCACAACGTCCAGAGGGCTGGCCTGGTCGAGGTTCTTTACGGCGAGTTGCTGACGGAAGATGAAGTCAACCTCACCTTTGGGATCGGATACGGCGATATCACGCTCGCCAATGACAATCAGTCCGTAGCTTTTCTCCCTTGCATCGTTGATGACAAGTAGGGCTTCCTCCTGAGGGATGGTGTTACACGCCACGATGTCATTGCCCACGAAGCAGAGGGCTCCGTTGATGGTGACATAGCCGTCGATGAGATGCTCGATGGCACCGAGGTTAGTGATGATGATGGGTGGACGCCCCGTAGCTATGAACACCTTGTGACCGTTGGCCTTCGCCTGTGTCAGGGCAAGGATGGTTGACGGCGGGATTTCGTGGGTCTGAAAACTTACCAGCGTGCCGTCTATGTCGAAGAACAGTGCATATCTTGGTGTGGTCATATCATTGGTCTTTGGGTGTCACTTTGCGTATCTTCCAGCCAATTGTAGCAATGAAGATACTCATCAGAGGACTGAGGAGGTTGAAGAAACAGTAGGGCAGATAGGTGAGGGTGGGAACACCGAGAACTGTTGACTGTGTCATGCCACAGGTGTTCCAGGGAATGAGCACAGAGGTGACGGTAGCCGCATCCTCTGTAGTACGGCTCAGCAGCCGTGACTCGTAGCCCTCTTGCCTATATACCTCTTTATAGATATCAGCATTGAGAACGATCGAGATGAATTGGTCGCCAGTGGTGATGTTGAGGAAGATGCCAGTGCCGACGGTCGACGACACGAGGCTGATGCGGTTACGGATGAATCGGATGACCACCTGCGTGATGCTCTCAATCATACGGCTGGCTACCATCGCAGCACCAAAGCACATGGCACAGAGAATGAGCCAGATGGTGTTGAGCATACCTGCCATGCCACTGGTGGAGACAAGTTCGTTGAGTGAGGCATTGCCCGTGTCGACGGCTGTGGCTCCGAAGTAGGTGATGGCCAGGCCACGTGTCAGCGAGGCTGCCGAAGTAGAAGATGTTCCGCTGCCAGCTATCTCATAGAGGATATGTGGCTGAAGGATGAGTGCTACGATGCCCGCCATCACCGATGATGCGAAGAGTACGATGAGCGACGGCACGCGGCGGGCGATGAGCATGCCTGTCAGCAGCGGCACCAGAAGAGTCCAGAGGGAGATATTGAAGGTCCCCGACAGTCCCTCCGTATATTGGCTGACCTCTACTTCAGTACTGGCATCGCCATCCAATCCGGTGATGAAGAAGATGGTGATGGTGACGAGGAAGGTAGGTATCGTGGTGTACATCATGTAGCGGATATGTACGAAGAGGTCGGTGCCTGTAGCCGACGAGGCGAGGATGGTAGTATCACTCAGTGGTGACATCTTGTCGCCGAAATAGGCACCGGAGATGATGGCGCCCGCTGTCCAGGCCTCAGAGATTCCCAGTGCATGGCCGATACCAAGTAATGCCACACCGATGGTGGCGATGG
>JAEETC010000114.1 GCA_016286585.1 Prevotella sp.
TGGGACTGGAGCAATGCCCAGGAGGTGCTGATGAACAACATGAACTACGTGGTGAACGGTCTCATCAGCGACCTCGGACCTACGACGGCCCTGCTGATCATCGGACTGTTCCTCGCCTTGATGACCTTCCTGAAGACAGGTGCCTACTTCCTCTCCTCAGCCACGATCGTACCCATCCGCACGGGTGTGGTGCGCGACATCCGCAATCAGCTCTACCGTAAGATCAACGCCCTGCCGCTGGGATTCTTCTCCGAGGAGCGCAAAGGGGATATCATTGCCCGTATGAGCGGTGACGTGCAAGAGATCGAGAACAGTATCATGTCGTCGTTGGAGATGCTCTTCAAGAACCCCATCCTCATTCTGGGCTACTTCGCCATCCTGCTGTTCATCTCGTGGCAGCTGACACTCTTCACACTCATCATCGTACCGTTGATGGGATGGTTCATGGGTTGGGTAGGCCGTAAGCTGAAGGCCCAGAGCGTGAAGGCCCAGGCCCTGTGGAGCGACACGATGAGTCAGGTGGAGGAGACACTCGGCGGCCTGCGTATCATCAAGGCCTTCTGTGCCGAGGAGAAGATGAACAAACGGTTCGACCAGATCAACTCCGCCTATCGCAACGATATCATGCGGGTGAACATCCGTCAGTCATCGGCCCACCCCATGTCGGAGTTTCTGGGCACCATCATGATTGTCATCGTACTGTGGTTTGGCGGTATGCTTGTGCTCAACACCCACACGCTCTCGGGTCCCATCTTCATCTACTATATGGTGATGCTCTACTCCATCATCAATCCCCTGAAGGACTTCTCCAAGGCTGGTTACAACATCCCCAAGGGTCTGGCCTCGATGGAGCGTGTGGACAAGATACTCATGGCAGAGAACACCATCAAGGAGCCTGTCAACCCCAAGCACATCAGCAGTTTCGAGCACCAGATAGAGTTCCGGCATGTGAGTTTCGCTTACGGCGAGAACTACGTACTGAAGGACATCAACCTCGTGATCCCCAAGGGCAAGACCATCGCCCTCGTCGGACAGAGCGGCAGCGGCAAGTCGACACTGGTAGACCTCATCCCGCGCTACTACGACGTGCAGGAGGGAGAGGTGCTCATCGACGGCATCAACGTGAAGGAACTGGGCATCTACGACCTGCGACAGCTCATCGGCAACGTGAACCAGGAGGCCATCCTCTTCAACGACTCGTTCCGCAATAACATCTCCTTTGGCGTGGACAATGCCACCCAGCAGCAGATCGAGGAGGCAGCGCGCATCGCCAACGCCTACGACTTCATCATGGCCTCTGAGCAGGGCTTCGACACGAACATCGGCGATCGTGGCGGGCGGCTCTCTGGCGGTCAGCGGCAGCGTGTGAGCATCGCCCGTGCCATATTGAAGAATCCTCCCATACTCATCCTCGACGAGGCCACCTCGGCCCTTGACACAGAGAGTGAGCGCTTGGTGCAGGATGCCCTGGAGCGACTGATGAAGACGCGCACCACGGTGGCCATCGCCCACCGCCTGAGTACCATCAAGAACGCTGACGAGATCTGCGTGCTCCACGACGGACGCATTGTGGAACGCGGCACCCACGAGGAACTGTTGAGTACTGACGGTTATTATAAGAGATTGCATGAGATGCAGAGTTAAGTTCCTGACGAGAGTCTACCTCTGGACGGTGCTGGTGTTCATCATCGCCAAGGTGGTGTTCATGCTGGCGTGTAAGCCCGACAGCATGGGCGACCTGTGGCAGGTCATCACCCACGGTCTGTCGCTCGACCTCTCCACAGCCCTCTACATCCTGATCATCCCCTTCCTGCTGACGATGGTATCTGTGTGGTGGAAGGCCCCCAAGACCATCCGTCGCATACTCATAGGCTATTTCGCCATCATCTCCTTCGCTATGGTCCTGGCCTTCGTGGCTGACACGAGCCTCTACCCTTTCTGGGGCTTCAAGCTCGACGCCTCCTGTCTGCAGTACCTCTCCACACCCACTGAGGCGATGGCCAGCGTGACGACAGGGTATCTGATCGTCAGACTAGTCATACTCGTGATACTCGTGATACTCGTATTCCTGGGATATACACACCCCGATATTCCACTCCTGCCATCTCGTCATCGCCTTGTCGAGACGGTGGTCTGGCTGGCCTGCATACCGCTGATCGTCATCGGCATCCGAGGAGGACTGGGAGAGTCGACGACCAACATCGGACAGGTGTACTTCTCGCAAGATCAGTTCCTCAACCACTCGGCAGTCAACCCCGTGTTCAGTTTCATCGCCTCGTTCGAGAAATCGGCAAGCAACAACATCGTCTACCATTATATGGACGACGAGCAGTGCCAGCAGATCATCAGCGAATACTACAACACCCGGAGTGAGGATGCAGACACCCTCCTGAATACCCAGACGCCCAACATCATCCTGATTCTTCTGGAAGGCTGTGGCGGAACCTTCACGGACATAGGCGGGCGCACGGACATCACCCCTCACCTGAACCAGCTCAGCAAGGAGGGCGTGTACTTCGCCAACTGCTTTGGCAACACCTGGCGTACAGACCGTGGTACCGTCTGTGCATGGAGCGGCTATCCGTCGTTCCCCTCGATATCGGTCATGAAGATACCCTCGAAGTCGCGCACCCTTCCCAATATCGCCAAGACACTGCAGACAGAGCGAGGCTACAACACCAGTTACCTCTATGGTGGCGACATCAACTTCACCAACATGCGCAGTTACCTGATTTCAGGCGGTTTCCAGACGCTGGTGTCGCAGGACGACTATACGGCCGAGGAGCGTTCCACCTCCAGATGGGGTGTGTGCGACGGCATCACCTTCGAGACGCTCTACAAGATGGCCACGGAGACCAAAGGTCCGTATCTCATTGGCTACTCCACGCTGAGCAGTCATGCCCCGTGGGATGTGCCCATCAAGAAGTTGGACGATGAGATCCTGAATGCCTTCTACTACCTGGATCAGTGTCTGGGGAGTTTCATTCAGAAGTTCCGTAAGACAGAGGCCTGGAAGAACACCCTGCTCATCCTGGTTCCTGATCATGGCATCCCTTACAAGGAGATTGGCGAGAACACCCGTCTGATGAACCATATCCCGATGATCTGGACTGGTGGTGCGGTGAAGGAGCCGCGACGTATAGAACAGGTGTGCAACCAGACAGACCTGCCTGCCACGCTTTTAGGACAGTTAGGTCTCAACCACGACGAATACACCTTCAGCCGTGATGTCATGAGCAGCACATATACCAAGCCCTTCGCCATACACACCTGTACGGAGGGTTACTCGATGTACGACAGTGTGAGTTTCGTGAACTACGACATGATCAGCGACAGGGTGGTCGTTGAGGAGGGGGCCAATACCCAGAACCTCATGCAACGGGCAAGGGCCATCCTGCAGGCATCGACAAAAGACTTGAACGAACGATGAAACGGATTCTCAGCCAGATATACGCCCCTGTGGTGGCAGTCCTTTGGAACCTACTGCTCGTGTATCTCGTCTATCAGGTGGCGCGTCTGGCGTATTATGCTGAGAACGCCAGTCTCTTCACCCCCCTCTTTGGAGAGGGCATGGGCGATGTGTTCCGTGGCGGACTGCTCTTCGACACTTCTGCCATCATCTACACCAACGCCCTCTACATCCTGCTGATGCTTCTGCCCTGGCACAAGAAGGAACATAGAGGCTACCAGCTGTTCTGTAAATGGCTCTTCATGATTGTCAACGGTCTTGCCCTGGCCATCAACCTTGCTGACTCCGTGTACTTTCGCTATACCCTGCGCCGTACGACGACCACGGTGTTCAGTGAGTTTTCCAACGAAGGCAACCTCGGCAGCATCATCGGCACGGAGTTCCTGAACCATCTGTATCTCGTGCTGTTATTTGCTGTCGTCGTGGCAGCGCTTTGGCTGCTCTATGCCATGCCCCGTCTTTATGATCGCAGGATATCGCACTGGGGGCGCTACTACCTGGTCTGCCTGCTCTCCCTGGCACTGGCTGTGCCGCTCTGTGTGGCAGGCATACGCGGAGGATTCACCACAGCCGTACGTCCCATCACCATCTCCAACGCCAACCAGTACACCCCACGGCCTACTGATGCCGCCCTTGTGCTGAACACCCCCTTCTCGCTGATCCGTACCATCGGAAAGAACGTGTTCACGGTGCCTCACTACTTCGACACCCCCGAGGCACTGACGGCTGTCTACACCCCCGTCCATCATGCCAGTCTTACCAATGATACTGGCTTTGTTAAGAAGAATGTGGTCGTGCTGATCGTCGAGAGCTTCGGCCGCGAGTACATCGGAGCCCTCAATAAGGGTCTCGAGGGAGGCAGATATCAAGGCTACACCCCCTGCGTGGACTCCCTCATCAGCCACAGCACCACCTTCACCCACTCCTACTGTAACGGTCGTAAGAGCATCGACGGTATGCCCTCCATCCTGTCGAGCATCCCTATGTTCGTGGAGCCTTTCTTCCTGACACCCTCCTCGATGAACGACTATACGGGTCTGGCAGGCATTCTCGCTGCAGAAGGTTATGAGACGGCCTTCTTCCACGGTGCACAGAATGGCAGCATGGGCTTCCAGGCTTTCGCACAGAAGACGGGCTTTCAGCATTATTTCGGACGTACGGAGTATGAGGCAGCCCACGGCACAGACGACTTCGACGGCACCTGGGCCATCTGGGACGAACCGTTCCTGCAGTATTATGCCGAGGAGATGAGCCGTATGCGAGAGCCCTTCATGACGGCCGTCTTCACAGCCTCCAGCCATCACCCCTTCGTCATTCCGGAGAAGTACCAGCAGCAATTCCATGAGGGGAAACTGGAGATCCACAAGTGCATCCGCTATACCGATATGGCCATCGGACGGTTCTTCGAGACCGCCAGCCGTCAGCCTTGGTTCCGCAACACCGTTTTCGTGCTGACCAGCGACCACACCAATATGAGTGACCATCCTGAATACCAGACAGACCTTGGCGGATTCTGTTCACCTATTATTGTATACGATCCCAGCCAACCTACCGGTGAGATGCAAGACAAGATCGCCCAACAGACAGACATCCTGCCAACGGTACTCGGTATGATAGGCTATCAGAAACCCCACCTCGGCTTCGGCATCGACCTCTTCAATACGCCTGCGTCAGACACCTGGGCAGTAAACTATCTGAACGGCATCTATCAGTATGTGAAAAACGGATACGTGCTCCAGTTCGACGGTCAGCAGACGAAAGCCGTCTATGCACTCAGCGACTCACTGATGCAGCACAATCTTTTGGGACATTATCCAGCACAAGGTCAGATGGAACAGGAAGTCAAGGCCATCATCCAGCAGTATATGGAGCGGATGACGCAGAACCGCCTCCTACCCTAAACCTCTCACTTCAAAAACTTGTACCAGGGTTTCCTGGGGGGAGCGGGGATGTTATCAGGATGGTCTTTGGCGATCACCTTCCCGTCGATCACCTCGAAACGCTCGTTAAACTCCTCTCGCGTACGCTTCCACCTGTCGTGACTCCACAGCCAGAACTCAGGCGCACGACGGATACTCTCCTCCAACAGTCGGAAATACGCATCCGTAATCTCATAGTCGGCCATCTTCTGAGGCTCACGCGTAATCAGCTTGAACGTCGCCTCGTAATAACCACGACGCACACGACGGATATCAAGGAAAAACACGGCGTGGTTCACCTTCTTCACAATCCTCTCCGTACCCGTGAGTACAGGGGTATCGTGATGCAGGAAGTCCACCCAATGATGGATATTCACCCAGTGGGGTTTCTGGTCTGCTATATAGCCGATGACCACGGGCTGATTCTCACGACGGTACCTGACGATCTCTCTCAACGTGTCCTTCATAGGTATGCACACAGCCCCCAGCCGCTGGCGCGACCTCAGGAACAGACGGTCGAAGTCGCTGTTCTCTATGGGATGGTATATCTGTCCGCACTGAGCCTTCGGCGTCACCCACAACGGCAGCGACGTCACCCACTCCCAGTTGCAGAGGTGCCCCAAGAACACGGCACACGACTGTCCGCTCTCTATCACCTCGTCTACCTGTTCCGCGCCTTTGAAGACCATCCTTCTGCGCAGGTTCTCCTTGCCGATGGTCATCAGTTTCACCGACTCTGCCAGGTAGTCGCAGAAGAAATGATAGAATCCCTTTTCAATCCTCTTTAGCTCGTCTTCAGATTTCTCAGGGAACGCGCTCTCCAGATTCGTCCTCACCACCCTGCGCCTGTAGCCCAGCAGCCTGTAGAGCAACAGGAACAGCCCATCGCTAATCACGTAGTGCACCCTCAGGGGCAATAGCGACAGCAGGTACCATCCCGCCAGTAGGAGGTAATACAGGATCTTCATGGGTGATAGTTCTTGTACGGTTCTTCCAGGTTCAGATAGTGGAAGTTATGCTGACGCTGATGGTCGCCGTCAGGGATCGTCATATAGTCGCCATACTTATTCGTCAGATAGGTGTCATATTGCTCCACGCCCAGCGCCTGTATGCCCTCAAAGTCATAGGGCGTAGGCGTACCCAGGATGGTCTTCGCCATGATACCCTTCGTGCCGTCGTCGTAATCGGCCACCAGTCGGCAACTGTCGTAGTCGTAAGTTGTCAGGATCTGGCGTATCTTCCTCTGCACCTTAGCCAGCGAGTATAGTTTTCTGCAGAGCAGGGGGATCCAGCTACTGGGGCCGTGGCCGTGCTTATACGGATCACGGAACAGCAGATAGAGCACGCGCTTGTAGTATTCGTACCTTCCGAAGTGCCACTTCTGTCGCAGCCAGCCCTCAGGGGCTCCGTCGATGGGGAACACGTCCATATACACCCCTCCCAGATACTTCAGGTGCATCCTCTCGATGATCGTCGTACTGCCATCCTGCACCTTCGCGAAAGGCAGCGGATAGACCTCGTCGTTCTCAGCACACACCATCTCGTAAGGCTCTGGCAGCCACTCCTTGCAATGGGCTATCAGCTGGTCGTAGTCAGGTCGCGGCATCGCTATGTCGAGGTCGTCATCCCAGGGGATGAAACCCTGATGACGTATGGCACCGATCATCGTGCCTGCCCAGATGTAATAGCGCAACCCATGAGCCTTACAGACAGCATCGACGGCCTGCAGATTCTTGAGAATTCTTAATTGGAGCGGACGTATTTCGTAAAGTGCCATAACCTTTTTGAGTGCAAAAATACAAATTTTCCACTATTCACTATTCACTTTTCACTTTTTTTTGTATCTTTGTGCCAAAATTTTTCAGTAAGATGAACAAAAGGAAGATATATTATCTTTTGCACAACGGCAAGAATAGCAATCTGAAGTTTTTCATCAAAGGCTATCTGCGTGAGTACACACCCAAGTTTTTCGACCAGTGGAGCCTGGATCGCATCCTGCGCAGTCTCGACGAGCGGTCTGACAAGGACGATATCCTGAAGCGCGTGGCCTACTATTGCAAGCTGGAGGCCGACACCCCCTACGACCGTCAGGCGTGGGACGAGAAAGCCATCTGCCTGCGCAACCAGCCTATGCTGCCACAGAAGGTGTACTACTTCGACGCCATGGAGATAGCCCGCTATTTCGACCAGAGCCTGCGTTGGACCATCAAGTCTGGCGACATCACCGACCTGATGCCTGTGCCTACGGTCGTCAAGAGCCGTCCTTTAGGCGACGACAACCAGAACTCCATCATCCTGAAGCTTGAGAAGAACCGTCACTTCCTCTTTGTCGACGACAAGAAGCCCTGGCGCGAGAAGAAACCCGTAGCCATCTTCCGTGGTGACCTGGGTCCCCGCAAGGAGAACCGCGATGTGTTCATGAACCTCTTTGCCGACGGTCAGAGTAAGATGATCGACGCTGCCTCTACGAATCGCAGCGAGGCTCATCCTGAATGGCAGAAGGGAAAGATGACCATCGGCGAGCACCTCGACTACAAGTTTGTCATGTCGCTGGAGGGCAACGATGTGGCCTCTAACCTCAAGTGGGTGATGTCGTCGAATTGCATCGCCGTCACTCCCCGTCACACCCGTGAGACCTGGTTCATGGAGGGCACCCTCATTCCCAACTACCATTATATCGAGGTGAAGGATGACTTCTCCGACCTTGAAGAGCGTCTGCAGTACTACATAGACCACCCCGATGAGGCCGAGGCCATCATCCAGCATGCCCACGAGTACATCGACCAGTTCCGCGACCTGAAGCGCGAGCGCCTGATTTCCTTGCTGGTGCTGAAGAAATACTTTGAGATTACCAACGGACGCTACAAATGATCTTTGCCCGCGATAAGAGCCAGATGTGCAACAATCTGTTGCAGTACGCCCATGTGTATGCCTGGGGGAGGGAGCACGGGCGAAAGGTGATTTCCATGCGCTTCAGCTATAAGTATCAGTATTTCCATATCTGTCACACTTCGCTGACGGGCTTCGGATGGTATCTCCTGGCGAAGTATCTGGCGGCAGTAAAGATTCTGCCGACGGCCAGTTTCAAGCATGCAGACTGCGACCGTGAGGCATTGGAACGGATGATGCTCCGTCACAGGCATATTGTGGTGAGCGGATGGAACGTGAGGTTCTACGACCTCTTCCTGAAGTATCGTCAGGAAATCTGCGATCTGTTCAGGATTGACGACTGTTATACGACGCCTGTGAAGAAAAAGATGGGGGACATCTGTGATTCACCATCTGCCACTTTACGCCTGGGCGTGCATATCCGCCGTGGCGACTATGCGAAGTGGAACGACGGCATCTATTGCTATGACGATGAGACGTATGCCCGTCATATCAACAGGTTTGCCGAGATGCACAAGGACAGCGAGGTGCACGTGTTTCTCTCCACCAACGACTCATCGGTGACAGAGGAGAAGTATCAGGAACTGTGTCCGAAGGTGCATGTCCACGCCTTCCAGGGCAGCGCCCCTGAGGATCTGTTCATGTTGTCGGAGTGTGACTATCTGATAGGTCCTCCCAGCACTTTCTCGCTGGTGGCCGCCATGTACAGGGATATTCCTCTCTACCGTATGGATACTGCCGATGAACGTCAGATGACGGCAGAGCGTTTCCAATTGTTTGATTTCTGGTTCAGACGGATTATCTGACCACCCGATAGCCTGCGATAGTGAGCAGCAGGTCTGGCAGGTCTTCGGTATTGAAGGGTTGCCGTGACATCTGTTGCAGTTGTGCCATGACCTCAGGATGGGTTGTACGGAAGGCTTCTGTGGTATAGACCACGAAGGGGATCCTTTGGGCTGCTTCCACCGAGGCCTGGTTGCTGGTGTTGGCATGGGAACAGTAGTCGGGCGAGGACTCGTAGATATCGAGGCCGTGGTCAGGGAAGTAGATGGCGATGGCGCGACGGTCCTTCAGCGTGGCGAAGAGGCGGGCCACGATGGCATCGTTGTAGAGTGTGGCATTGTCGTAGGTGGCCAGGTCCTCGCGTTGTGACTCCAGACGGTCAGGATAGTCTGCTTCCTTAAAACGGTCGTATGTGGACGGGTATCTCTCACGGAAGTTCACGTGCTGTCCCATGAGATGCACAAACACAACCTCCTGTCTCTTGTCAACAGTAAGCCGTGAACTGTAAACAGTTTCCTTCATATACTTCTCCACGCACGACAGCAAGATGCCATCTGGCCGTGAGTCTTGCTCGCCCTCGCCTGTCACAGAGGTGAAGTGCACGGTGTCGCAGAGGTTGGCGAAGGATGCCGTAACGTTGTCGTGCCAGCCTGTCCGTGCCTGATTAGAGAACCAAGCCGTGTGATAGCCTGAGCATTGCAGCATCTCCGGCAGCGTAAGACAGGTGAACCAGTCGTCAGGGGAGTCGTTGCTGAGATTGTGGGATAGGTCAGCACCGTAGGTGCTCATGAATCGTTTGAAGGCCTCCGACGTGTGGGTATCGGCAGCCGTTACTTGTTGGAATACGATGAGTTGTCCGCTGTCCCTAAGTGCCCTGAGACGTGGATTGGTAGGCTTGTCGTATCCGTAGAGCGAGCTATGGCTCCTGCTAAAACTCTCTCCGAAGACCAGCATGATCATGTCGGGATGGCTGTCGCGAGTGGCTTGCATTTCTGGGTGATGAAGGTATTC
>JAEETC010000115.1 GCA_016286585.1 Prevotella sp.
GCCGATACGATGTTTGGTGTCACCTTCATGGTGCTGGCTCCAGAGAGTGACCTCGTGGCAGAACTCACGACTGCAGAGCAGAAGGAAGAGGTGGAGAAGTACCTTGACTACGTGAAGAAGCGCACAGAGCGCGACCGTCAGATGGACCACAAGGTGACGGGCGTATTCTCTGGAAGCTACGCCATCAATCCGTTTACCGATGAAAAGATTCCCATCTGGATTGCAGAATATGTGTTGGCTGGCTATGGTACTGGTGCCATTATGGCCGTACCTGCCCACGACTCCCGCGACTATGCCTTCGCCAAGCACTTCAACCTCCCCATCATTCCTCTGATTGAGGGAGCTGATGTCTCTGAGGAGAGTTACGACGCCAAGGAGGGTATCATGTGTAACTCTGCAAGCAGCAAGTTCTCACTCAACGGTCTGACCGTTAAGGAGGCCATCGCTGCCACGAAGAAATTCGTGACGGAGCAGGGTCTGGGTCGTGTGAAAGTGAACTATAGACTAAGGGATGCCATCTTCTCACGCCAGCGCTACTGGGGTGAGCCGTTCCCTGTATACTACAAGGACGATATGCCCTACATGATTCCGAAGGAGTGCCTGCCGCTGGAGTTGCCTGAGATTGACGAGTATAAGCCGACAGAGACTGGTGAGCCCCCATTGGGACGTGCCAAGATGTGGGCATGGGATACGAAGACAGACAAGGTGGTGAGTAAAGATGAGATAGACAACAAGACGGTGTTCCCCTTGGAGTTGAACACGATGCCTGGCTTTGCGGGCTCATCGGCTTATTACCTTCGCTATATGGATCCCAAGAACGAGAAAGCCCTCGTGAATAAGGATATCGATGAGTATTGGCGTTCTGTCGACCTCTATGTGGGAGGTACTGAGCACGCTACAGGTCACTTGATATATTCTCGTTTCTGGAACAAGTTCCTCTATGACTCGGGCTATAGCTGCGAGGACGAGCCTTTCAAGAAGCTCGTGAATCAGGGTATGATCCAGGGCCGCAGTAACTTTGTCTATCGTATCGAAGACGAGGGAGCTGACAAAGGTAAGTTCGTCAGCTTCGGACTGAAGGACAAATATACCACGACACCTATCCATGTGGATGTGAACATCGTCTCGGCTGATATCCTTGATATCGAAGCCTTCAAGGCTTGGCGCCCTGAGTACGAGCATGCTGAGTTCATTTTAGAGAACGGCCAGTACAAGTGTGGCTGGGCCATCGAGAAGATGTCGAAGTCGATGTTCAACGTGGTCAATCCGGATATGATCGTCGAGAAGTACGGTGCTGATACACTCAGACTCTATGAGATGTTCCTGGGTCCTGTAGAGCAGTCTAAGCCTTGGGATACCAATGGTATCGACGGCTGCCACAGATTCCTGCGTAAGTTCTGGAATCTCTATCAGAATGGCTTCGAGGGCGAAGCAACTGCTGACAATCTGAAGAGTGTTCATAAGCTCATCAAGAAGGTATCTCAGGATATCGAGACCTTCAGCTACAACACCTCCATCTCTGCCTTCATGATCTGCGTGAATGAACTCTCGCAGCAGAAGTGCAAGAACAAGGAGATGCTGAAGACGCTCGTCATCCTCATCGCTCCCTTCGCTCCCCATATTGCTGAAGAGCTCTGGGAGCAGCTGGGAGGCGAGGGTAGTGTCTGCGATGCTCAATGGCCCACATGGAATGAGGAGTATCTCGTAGAGAGTCAGGTGAAGCTGGGTATCGCCTTCAACGGTAAGGCCCGCTTCGAGATGTCGTTCGCTGCTGATGCAGACAACAAGACCATCGAGGAGGCAGTACTGGCAGACGAGCGCTCTCAGAAATATCTTGACGGCTTCCAGGTAGCAAAGGTTATCATCGTCCCTAAGCGTATGGTGAACATTGTTCTGAAGAAGTAAATGACATTACATCATAAAATGATCCTGAACGAGGCCAGGGACTATATGTTTATAGCCCTTGGTCTCGCCATTTATACCATAGCCTTCACAGTCTTCCTGATGCCTTATCAGATTGTGGCAGGTGGCGTAACTGGCCTTTCTGCCATCATCTATTATGCCACAGGTTTCCATTTGGAGAACACCTATATCATCATCAACGGTCTCCTGCTGATGGTGGCCCTGAAGATTCTCGGCTTCAAGTTCATGGTGAAGACCATCTTCGCCATCTTGACCCTTTACTTTATGCTGATGTTTGCTCAGGACATGTTGCCTAAGCAGGAGAACGGACTGCCGTTTAAGCTTATGGGCGAGGGTCAGGACTTCATGTCGATGATTATCGGCTGTGTGCTGACGGGTGTGGCTCTGGCTACTGTCTTCACTCACAATGGCTCTACTGGTGGTACGGATATCATTGCCGCCTCGGTGAATAAGTATCATCCTAATGTGTCATTGGGAAACGTGCTGATTGCTGCCGACTTCTGCATTATCGGCTCTTGTATGTTCTTCCCTCAGTTTGGTACCTATCTGGAACGGGCCCACAAGGTGATGTTCGGCTTCTGTGTGATGACAATGGAAAATTATACCCTCGACTATGTGATGAACTCTCGCCGACAGTCGGTACAGTTCTTTATATTCAGTCGTAAATGGCAGGAGATTGCCAATGCCATCGGAACCGAGATGAACCACGGTGTAACCATTCTCGACGGTCATGGCTGGTATACAGGACACGAGATGAAAGTTCTCTGTATTCTTGCCCGCAAGAACGAGAGCGTGAACATCTTCAGGCTCATCAAGATGATCGACCCTCAAGCCTTCGTCTCACAGAGCGCCGTCATAGGTGTCTATGGTGAAGGCTTCGACGAGATGAGAGTGAAGATCAAGGAGATCAAACAGATTGATAAGGCTATAGAGAAGACGAAGAAGGACGCTAAGAAGATAGACAAGAAGATAGACGAAATCTATAATCATAACAATCATACATCATGAAAATCGTATTCGCTACAAACAATCAGCATAAGCTCTCTGAGATTCGTTCGATACTTGGAGAGTCCATTGAGGTATTGTCGCTGAATGATATAGGCTGCGATGTGGATATCCCTGAGACTGGCAAGACACTCGAGGAGAATGCCCTGCAGAAGGCCAGATATGTCTACGATCATTATCATATAAACTGCTTTGCCGATGATACTGGCCTTGAGGTGGAGGCTCTGAATGGTGCTCCAGGAGTCTATTCAGCCAGATATGCCTCCCTCCCGGATAATCCTGTAAAATCAGGAAATACAGGAGCTGCCTCTCATGATTCTGAGGCCAATATGACACGTTTGCTCTACGAATTAGGAAATAATAACAACCGTCATGCAAGATTCCGCACTGTCATTGCGTTAATACAGAAAAAGGATGTCTGTCCCTGTGGATGCACGAGCATCAAGGAGATCCATCAGTTCGAAGGTATCGTCGAGGGTGAGATCATCCGAGAACGCAGGGGAGGTAAGGGATTCGGCTATGATCCTATCTTCCAGCCTGACGGCTATGACAAGACCTTCGCTGAACTGGGTATGGAAATCAAGAACCACATCAGCCACAGGGCAAGGGCTGTTACGAAACTCGCTGAGTATTTGAAAAGGTAAAAAGTAAAAAGGTAAAAAATGAGGCATATTTGTCAATGGTTCAATCATACAAAGGTAAAAGGTCTATTTCTTTTACCTTTTTACCTTTTTACCTTTTTACCTTCACAAGCGCAAGTCGGTACGTGGAAACATTATCTCGCCTACCATGAGGTACAGGATATCTGTGCAACAGGCGACTATCTCTTCGTACTGGCATCTAACGGACTCTATCAGTACAACCTCAACGACCAGAGTATCACAACCTTTGACCGTACCAACGGACTGAGCGACACCCATATCACCCATATTGGCTGGAGCCAGCAGGCCAAACGTCTGATTACCGTTTACGAGAATTCTAATATCGACCTTGTGGACGCGAAGGGAAATGTTACCAACATCTCAGCCCTCTACAGCAAGTCGACGACAGAAGACAAGACAGTTACCGATGTGCGTATCGATGGTATTTATGCCTGGCTTATCACCAACTTTGCCATCCTCAAGGTCAATATGCAAAGGGGTGAAATAGCCGACACCTACACCCCTAATCACCCTGACTACCCTACATCACTTCCTGAGAAGAGTACAGCGGACTACGACAAGTATATTTCTACTGTCAAGACCTTAAAGCCTTTTGGACCTGACTACAATCACTTCTATGAGGCGAAGTTTCTGAATGGAAAGCTTTATACCACAGGCGGCTATTTTATCTCAGGTATTCCTGATCCCGTCTATCCTGGCATCATACAAGTCTACGACGGCAACGACTGGATGACCTACGAAGAGAATATCGGCGATAAGACTGGCTATCGGTATATCGATATCAACTGTCTCGATGTGATGCCTGGCAATCCGCAGTATGTCATCGCTGGGGGTCGCTCTGGAATGTATGAATTCAACGACGGTAAGCTCGTCAGATACCACAATAAAGACAATAGTCCTCTGCGAGGTGCTTTCGATCGTGGCAACGAGTTGGGTAACGAATACGTGCTGATCTCTGGTATGAAGTTCGACAACAATGGTCACCTCTGGGTGCTGAATAATCAGACGCAAGGTGTCACGCTGCTGGAGTTCGACCCTGTTGAGAACAAATGGACAGACCATCACAACAAGATTCTCACCAACGACAACGGCATCGGCAAACACACTTTCCGCAGTTTGTTTATCGATAGTCGAGGCCTGCTATGGTTCGTCAACGACAACTGGGTGGAGCCTGCCGTCTTCTGCTGTGACATGAGCAACGATGCGATTGTCAAATACGACAGCTTTGTTAATCAGGATGGACAGCGCTATAGTGTCAGTTGGATCACTTGTGTCTGCGAGGATAAAGAAGGTAATATCTGGGTAGGAACAGACAAAGGACCGTTCATGATTCAGAAGAATGAGATCGGTGAAAGTAGTGTGACCTTCTATCAGGTGAAGATTCCTCGTAATGATGGCAGCAACTTTGCCGACTATCTGCTCAATAATGTAAGCATCAGCGCGATTGCTATCGATGGTGGAAACCGTAAATGGTTTGGTAGCGACAATGCTGGCGTGTTCCTGATGAGTGCAGACAATATGGAGCAGTTACAAAGTTTTACTACCAGCAACTCCAAACTGATCTCAGACAACATCGCCTATATCTCCATCAATCCCACATCAGGTGAAGTGTTCTTCTTATCTGATAAAGGTCTTTGCTCTTATCAGAGTGATGCCACCAACCCTGCAGAGACGATGGACAACGATGAGGTAAGAGCCTATCCTAATCCTGTGACACCAGACTACACAGGTCTCATTACAGTTACAGGCCTTACTTACGATGCCGATGTGAAAATCACTTCTTCGAATGGTGCCTTGATAGCTGAAGGACGAAGCAACGGAGGTATGTTCACCTGGGATGGTTGCGATCGTCAAGGCCGTCGTGTAGCCAGCGGCGTTTATATGGTTGTAACAGCTACCTCAGACGGCAAAAAAGGTACTGTCTGTAAGATTGCAGTAATAAATTAAAAGCTGGAACTCAACTGAGCTCCAGCATTCTCTCTATAGGTTTCACAGCTTTTTTCGCTATCTTTGGATCTACCTCTACTGATGGCCACCCATATTTTAAGGTATTATATATCTTTAATAAGGTGTTCATCTTCATATACTGACACTCGTTACAACTGCATTCCAGGCCGCTCTCGCTGATTTCAGGAGGTACAGGTATAAATTCCTTATCCGGACATGTTCGCTGCATCTCGTGCAGGATTCCAGCCTCTGTAGCCACAATAAACTGCTTCTTATCACTCTGCTGGGCATAGTTCAGCATCGTAGCCGTCGATCCTTTAACATCAGCGACAGCCAACACAGGACCTTTACACTCCAAATGAGCCATCACTACTGCCTTAGGATACTGTTGTTTCAATTCTACGATCTTATTGACTGAGAAACGCTCATGCACATGACAACCACCATTCCAAAGTAACATCTCTCGACCTGTCACCTCATTGATATAGTTTCCTAAGTTATAGTCAGGCCCGAAGATCAGTTTGGCATCCTTTGGTAACTGGTCCACAACCTTCTTGGCATTACCAGAAGTGACTACCACATCCGTCAGAGCCTTCACAGCAGCAGTCGTATTCACATAAGAGACTACCTGATAACCAGGATGCTCTTTCTTGAACTTCTTCAGATCCTCAGCCTTGCATGAATCAGCCAAAGAACAGCCTGCATTTAAATCTGGACAAAGGACAGTCTTCTCTGGTGAGAGCAGCTTACATGTTTCAGCCATGAAGTGTACACCACACATCACCATCACTTTGGCATCTGTCTCTGCAGCCTTACGGGCTAAAGCCAATGAATCACCAACGAAATCGGCTATCTCCTGAATTTCACCAACAGTATAGTAGTGAGCCAGAATAATAGCATCTTTCTCTTGGCACATTCGTCGGATTTCGGCCTTCAAGTCAGTACCTTCTGCTACTGGATCATCAATGAATCCCTGTTCTTTCCATTCCTTTTTCAACATCACAATATATTTTTATTTCTTTTCTTTCTTTTTTAAAATAAGAGAATATAAGGATGATAGCCTGTTATTATCTTGATAATTTAAAGCGTTTTTTCTTGCACATGAAGTAATCAACCTTAAATCGTAGACTATAAACTCATACTGTTAATTCTTACTTGTTCATTATCAGTCGTTCAGCTATTTTATCCACAATTCTCTTTTTTGGTGCAAAAATAATAAGTTTATATCTTTTTTCAGCAAAAAATGGTGGAAAAGTTGCAAAATTACCCTGAATAACCCTGTGGATATCCACATATTTACGGTTCTCGTTCTGAATATATGTACATCTTAACAAGTTTTCAACACACTTATCAACACATTATGAACATTTTTTTGTACCTTTGCCCCATCAATATTAAAAGTGTTACCAATATGAATCAGAAAACTATTCTTATGGGCTTGGTCTTGATGCTGACGGCTTGTGTGCCGACGGTCAAGCAGCAGGGTTACGTACCTCAGGATGAGGCTGTCGAGGAACAGACTGTGACTGATAGTGTGGCGACGATCGACTCCACGTTGTTTACTTATGCGATGGCGATGGAAATCGTACAGCCTAAGTATAAGTGCGATGAGAAGTTCTTTGCGAGTCTGTTTGGCGATCTTGGTCTTCCCATGCAATTGGCAGAGCGCTATATCTCCGATGCTGACTGGGGTGGTGAGAATCCGGCCATCAGTTATTGTTGGGGTAACGGCGTGAAATACGAGGACTATAAGTTCACTCCAACATCTGATCAGTATTTCGGCACGCACTTCAACTTTTTCTTCGATGACTCGCGTAAGACGGGTCGCGTCACTTCTTTCACCATCATCACCTCCAGCACCACTTGGTATGAGCAGTTTATGAAAGACCTGAAGGCTGATGATCTGAAGTATGTATCTATCGTCGATCCTGATGTGTATGGTAAGAAAGGTAAGATGTATCATAAGAAGGCCGATCCTGTGGAAGGTACCACCGAACAACCGTTCTATTATGTCTATGACTTCTCCCTCGAGGGTGCCTACGATGTGGAGATAGGTTACGACGGCGGCATCGACATGTAATATTCAATGCTCAATGTATAAAAAGCTTCGTACAATAGAGATGCAGCGCCTCTCGGTAGAGGAGTTCCGAGAGGCCAGTAAATTACCGTTAGTGGTAGTGCTCGACGATGTGCGTTCGATGTACAATGTGGGTAGCGTGTTCCGTACTTCCGATGCTTTCCGTGTGGAAGCCGTTTATCTCTGTGGTATTACGTCCACACCTCCTAGCACAGAGATTCACAAAACAGCCTTAGGCGCTGAAGATAGTGTCTCTTGGCAGTATTTTCCGTCGGCATTGGAGGCTGTCGAATCATTAAAAGCCGAAGGTTATGAGGTATTATCCATCGAACAGGCCCACGGTTCCACGATGCTGCAGGACTTCACACCGCTTTCTGATAAAAAATACGCTGTTGTCTTCGGCAACGAGGTGAAAGGTGTCCGTCAGGAAGTCGTCGATGCCAGTGACGGTTGCCTGGAAATCCCTCAGTTCGGCACCAAGCATTCCATGAATGTCTCTGTCACCGCCGGCATCGTCATCTGGCACTATCTTTCTCATTTATCGAAGATCATGTCTCCGGAATACGAGATGCGCTCACGCTGACGAGCTTGTACGTCTATCTGTGAACTGCCATTATCCCACACCTCAATCGTATAATGATAGGTATCCTCGTCATTCTTCACACCAATTTCTATGTGTCGCAGTCCATTCTTTCTTTGTGCCTCCTGATAACTGCCGATGCGCTCAGAGAAATTCAGCCCTTTGCCTCCACCGTATGGTATCTGATATGCCCGTCCGATATACGGCAGATAGGAAAACAGTGAGTCGTTCCGTACCTCTACAGTATAGCCGAACGACACACTTTTCGAACCACCCTTCATTGGATACATGTGATCTATACTTATCTTGTAATTTCTCTCTGTCAGTGCCGTCCTTACCTTAGCAGCCTGTTCTGCTGCCCTCGCAGCCCTCTCCTCTACCGTCGCACATCTGCTCAGCATTACCAATACCACGATCCCAAATACCATTGAAAATAAGAACTTCTTCATAATCTTAACGTTTTGATGCCACAAAGATAGCCATTATTTCCCAAACTGCAAGATTTTATTGAAGAATCTTGTCGGTTCGCTGAATAAGTTTGTGATAGAGGGCCATTGTTTGTACCTTTGCACCATCAAAACGCAGTTAGTTTTTCATACATAGATTAGGTTATTGTTAGTTAATAGGTAAGACAGCGTGCATCTTAGCGTTACACCGTTACAGCGTTACAGTTCGGAATCAGGTGATTGATGGAGGTATTTCAATACTATATATTATATATATTATAATATATATAATATATAGATATAATTTCGAGAATTGTAATTGGAAAATTCGAACTGTAACGCTGTAACGGTGTAACGGAACGGCGTCTTTTCCTGATAGGGAAATCATCTTGCAGAAATAGGGATTTCCCTCATGGGATTATCAGATTTTTTTCTCACTTTTGCAGCGTCAAATGATTAAAAACGGAAAACGTATGAAAGAAAATCGTGTTATTGCATCGGCCCTCATAGCTGTGGGCATTGCAGTTTTGGGACTGTTTGTCAAGGCTGGCATCGACAACTTTGCCAACAAGGACCGTAAGGTGACCGTAAAGGGTCTGGCTGAGCGCGAAGTGCCAGCCGACAAGGTGACGTGGAGCATCGGTACGAAGGTGACGGGCAACGACCTGCCTTTGCTTTATGAGAACATTAACATGCAGACGGACAAGATCAAGAGGTTCTTGCGTCAGAACGGTCTGGACGAGAAGGAAATCACGGTGAATCCTCCTTCCATCAGCGACCTGGAGGCTCGCGAATGGGGTGACAACCAGAAGAGCTTCCGATATATCGTCACCACGACGATTACGGTGGCTACGAACAAGGTGCAGGAGGTGAACAAGGCCATCTTCAAGCAGGCAGAACTGCTGAAGCAGGGTGTTGCCATCGACAGCAGCAATCCGCAGTATGAGTATGCGTCATTCCAGCAGATGAAGCCTGAGATGATGGCGGAAGCGATAAAGAATGCGCAGAAGACTGCAGAGCAGTTTGCCGAGGCCAGTGAGTGTGACTTAGGCCAGATTCAGACAGCCGGACAGGGTCAGTTTGAGATAGAGGATCGTGACCAGAACACGCCGTATATCAAGAAGCTGCGCGTGGTGACAACCATCACGTACTCATTGAAAGAATAGGATCTAACGGGCTGAAAGAAGGCAGAAAGGAAACAAGGACTTTCATGGCAGGAAACCCTGACTTTCATGCCATGAAAGTGGGAGTTTCCTGCCATGTTACTTGGAGCGTGCTTACTCGGGCTTAAAGTCGCCCTTGCCGACGCCGCAGATGGGGCATACCCAGTCGTCGGGGATGTTCTCAAACGCTGTTCCTGC
>JAEETC010000116.1 GCA_016286585.1 Prevotella sp.
TCAGCAAGCTCACGAGCCGAAAGGACGATAACGAGACGTTCTTTCGGGCCAGAAGACGGGCCCCGTGGTACATGGTGGCCTTCGGTATGGTGGGCGCCAGCATTTCTGGGGTGACGTTTGTGTCTGTCCCAGGCATGGTGCAACAATCGCAGATGACCTACCTCCAAGTGTGCCTGGGCTTTATCGTGGGCTATGCCGTTGTGGCCTTCGTGCTGCTTCCGCTCTACTATCGGCTGAATCTGACGAGTATCTATGCCTATCTGGGACAGCGACTTGGGGAGCGTTCGTATCAGACGGGGGCCTGGTTCTTCCTGTTGTCGAAGATGACGGGTGCTGCTGTGAAGTTCTATGTGGTCTGCATGATTCTGCAGCAGTTCGTCTTCGATCCTGCCGGCATCCCGTTTGTCGTGAACGTGGTGTGTATGGTGTTGCTTATCTGGCTGTATACTCGTCGTGGGGGCATCGCGACGCTGGTGTTTACGGATACCTTCCAGACACTCTGTCTTTTCACCTCGCTCATCCTCATCATCCTCTCCGTCGTCAACAGTCTGGATCTGTCTTTGGGCGAGGCTGTCGACGCCATCGCTGCCAACAGCATGAGCCGTATCTTTGTTTTCGACGACTGGCAGTCGCCCTACTACTTCTGGAAGCAGTTCATCAGCGGCGCGTTTATCGTCATCGTGATGACGGGTCTGGATCAGGATATGATGCAGAAGAACCTGACCTGTCGCACCTTGCGCGATGCCCAGAAGGACATGTGCAGCTATGGTGTGGCCTTCGTGCCTGCCAACCTGCTGTTCCTCGCCCTTGGCATCCTGCTGACCATGATGCTGGGTACTGGCATGAAGGGCGATGTGCTGTTGTCCTCTTACATCCAACAGTCGTCGCCTCTGCTGATGCTGCTTTTCTCCATTGGCATCGTGGCGGCTTCGTTCTCGAGTGCCGACTCTGCCCTCACCTCGCTGACCACCTGCTACTGTGTGGACATTCGCCATCGACCAGAAGATAGCAGGCTGCGCAAACGGACCCATGTGGCCATGTGCCTCTTCTTCGTGCTGTTTATCCTGCTGTTCCGTTATACGAACACTACCTCGCTGATCGATGCTGTGTACATCCTCGTCAGCTATACCTATGGTCCCTTGTTGGGATTGTTCGCCTTCGGACTGTTTACCAAGCGGAAGCCCAGCGACCGTTTGACGCCTTTTATCTGCGTTGCCTCTCCCCTACTCTGTCTTGCTCTTGACATCGCAGCCCAACAAATATGGGGCTATCGCTTTGGCTATGAGCTGCTGATGCTCAATGGATTATTAACTTTCACAGGTCTATTCTTGTTTCGAAAATGAAAACACCACGATTGCAATATTATGATCTGGGCGAGGGCGTGACAGCCTTCAGCACCACCAGACAAGGAGGATATAGCCAAGGGAACTATGGCGAGTTTAACATCAATCGCTATTGTGGCGACAGCGAGGAGGCCATCAGACAGAATCGGGCGTCGCTTTGTCAGGTTTTGGGCATAGAAGACCATCGCCTGCTGATGCCCCATCAGGTGCATCTGACGGAGATGACGGTCGTCGATGAGGCTTTCCTGAGGCTCTCTTCTGATGAGGTTCAACAGAGAATGGAAGGTGTGGATGCGGTGATGACAAACGTCTTGGGTGTCTGTATCGGCGTGTCTACGGCAGATTGCATCCCTGTGTTGCTTTACGATGGGAAGCATCGTGCCTCGTGTGCCATTCATGCAGGCTGGCGGGGGACGGTGAAGCGTATTGTGGAGAAGGCTGTGGCGAAGATGACAGAAGTCTATGGCTCTCGTCCTGCTGATATTCTGGCGCAGATAGGCCCGGGTATCCACCTCGAGAGTTTCGAAGTGGGTGATGAGGTCTTTGAGGCCTTTGCACAGGAGGGGTTCCCAATGGAGGCCATCAGTAGGAAATACCCTATTACTGGTGTTGCTGCCGAAAGTGATGAGCAGGAGAAATGGCATATTGACTTGCCAGAATGCAACCGTCTGCAATTGGTGACTTCTGGTGTGTCGGCAAATCAGATAACCGTCTCTCCCGTCTGCACATTCTTGCAGTCGGAGAGCTTCTTTTCCGCCCGCCGTCTGGGTATCAACTCGGGCCGTATCTTTACGGGTATCTTACTTCGCTAAGATCTGCTCGGCATGCTCCTTAGTCTTCACCTGCTTGCCGGCGAAAATCTGTTCGATGATGCCTTCTTCGTTGATGATAAAGGTGGTGCGGATGGTGCCCATGGTCTTCTTGCCGTACATGGTCTTTTCGCCCCAGGCGCCCATGGCCTCCATCAGTTCTTTATCGACGTCGGCAATCAAAGGGAAGGGCAACTCATACTTCTCCTTGAACTTCACATGTGAGGCGGCAGAGTCCTTGCTCACGCCAACTACCTCGTATCCCCTACCCTGCAGCTCGTCGTAGCGGTCTCTCAGACTGCAGGCCTCTGCCGTACAGCCGCTGGTATTGTCCTTCGGATAGAAATACAGCACAAGCTTTTTTCCCTTGTAATCACTCAGACGGATATCCCGTCCTTGTTCGTCCTTGCCCAATATCTCAGGCGCATTGTCTCCGATGTTCATAGTTCGACAGTTATGTTGTTATGGTTCGTTTGTCTGTTAGTGGGCCTCGAGCCAGTTCTGTCCGAAACCGGAATCGGCAACGAGGGGGACGTTCAAGGGGAAGGCATTCTGCATCTCTTCAATCACGATACGCTCCACCTTTTCTTTCTCCTCTGGATAGACGCTGAAGTTGAGTTCGTCGTGTACCTGAAGGATCATCTTGCTCTTGATGCCCTCGGCCTTAAAGCGTTGGAAAATGTGGATCATGGCTACCTTGATGATATCGGCAGCTGTGCCTTGGATAGGTGCGTTGATGGCGTTGCGCTCAGCAAAGCCTCTGACGGTGGCGTTGTGGGAGTTGATATCAGGCAGATAGCGGCGACGGCCGAATAGGGTAGTGACATACCCCTTCTGACGGGCGATCTCCTTGGATTTCTCCATGTAGTCGTGAACCTGTGGGAAGGTGGCGAAGTAGCCGTCTATCAGCATCTTAGCCTCGTCGCGAGGAATGTCCAGACGCTCAGCCAAGCCAAAGACGGTGATACCGTAGATGATGCCGAAGTTGGCACGTTTCGACTTCGTGCGTTCATCGCGGGTCACTTCAGAGATGTCTTTCTTATAGATGTTCGCGGCTGTGGCAGCATGCAGGTCTTTACCCTCACGGAACACTTCCATCATGTTTTCATCCTTCGATAAGTGGGCCATCACACGAAGCTCTATCTGACTGTAGTCTGCTGAAAAGAACAGACAACCAGGTTCTGGCACAAAAGCTTTTCGAATCTCTTTTCCGTCTTCGCCTCGGATGGGGATATTCTGGAGGTTGGGGTCGCTTGATGACAGACGGCCTGTAGCTGTAATCGTCTGATTAAACGAGGTGTGGATATGACCTGTACGCTTGTTAATCAGAGAGGGTAGGGCGTCGACATAGGTACCGAGGAGTTTTTTTAACCCTCTGTGTTCCAGGATATCGGCCACAATCTCATGCTTATTGCGCAGTTGCTGGAGTACATCTTCGGAAGTAACATATTGACCTGTCTTAGTCTTTTTGGCCTTTTCAATGATTTTCAGCTTGTCGAAGAGAATCTCGCCAACTTGTTTGGGTGATGCGATATTAAACTGTTCCCCTGCCAATTCATAGATTCGCTTCTCGATGTCAAGCATTCTTTTGGTTAAAATATCTGACGTTTCCTTCAATGAATCCGTATCTAAACATACGCCATTCATCTCCATCTCGGCCAAGACAGGCATCAGGGGCATCTCTATATTATAAAAGAGGTCTTCGCATTCGAACTTCTTCAGCTCCGGCTCCAGCTTGTTCTTCAGGCGAAGGGTGATGTCTGCATCCTCACATGCATATTCGTAAACCTGAGAGGGTGGGAGGGAGCGCATCGATTTTTGGTTCTTGCCCTTGGGGCCAATGAGCTCGTCGATGTGAATCGTCTGATAGTTCAGATAGATTTCAGCCATGTAGTCCATGTTGTGACGTAACTCGGGTTGGATGAGGTAGTGGGCGATCATCGTGTCCCACATCGGACCTTTCAGTTCGATGTCATAGTTGCGCAACACCTCAAGGTCGTATTTTAGATTCTGTCCGATCTTGAGTATCTTGGGATCCTCATACACCTCTTTAAAGATATTAACAATTCGCAACGCTTCTTCACGTTTGGCTGGAATGGGGACATAAAAGGCCTCAAATTCCTTCACGGCGAAGCTCAAACCGACCAATTCTGCATCAATCGGACTTGTTGATGTCGTTTCCGTGTCTAGACTGAGAATTTCATTTGTCCTAAAAAAGTCACAAAGTTTGATCAAATCTGCCTCATTTTCAACCAGTTTGTAATTGTGAGGGGTCGTTTGTAAGGTCTCAAAACTCGCGTTTTTGGAAACGTCTTGCCCGTCAGACGGAAATTCTGCAAAGAGATCGAGCTGCGCATTGACGGTTTTTTGAGGTTTTTGGCTTTTTTTTAGAACTCTGTCTGCGAAGCTCTTCATCTCCAGTTCAAGCAGCAATTTGCCCAGTTCGTCTTCATCCGGCTCTACAAGCTTCAATGCTTCCATGTCGAGTTCGATGGGAACATCCGTTTTGATGGTCGCGAGGAAGTAACTCATCTTAATGTCGTCAACATGCTCTTCGACTTTCTCACGTAACTTACCCTTGATCTCTGACGACCGTTCGATCAAGGCATCGATGCTTCCAAACTCATTGATCAGCTTGACGGCTGTTTTCTCTCCGACACCAGGACAGCCAGGGAAGTTATCTGCAGAGTCACCCATCAGCGCCAGCAAATCGATGACCGATAGGGTAGTGGGGATGCTATATTTCTCACAAACCTCCTTGGGCCCCATCGTCTCATAGCCACCTCCGTGACGAGGGCGATAGATCTTCACATGGTCACTTACTAACTGACCATAGTCCTTATCAGGGGTAAGCATATAAGTCTCGATTCCATCGGCTCCAGCCTTTGTGGCCAAGGTGCCAATCACATCATCGGCCTCGAATCCATCGACTTGAAGGATGGGAATTCGATAGGCTTTCAACAAGTCTTTGATAATAGGAACAGCCTTTCGGATATCTTCTGGAGTCTCCTCGCGTTGCGCCTTGTAGGCAGGGAATGCCTCGCTGCGGAAGGTGGGGCCGTGAGGGTCGAAGGCCACGCCGATATGGGTGGGCTGCTCCTTTGTGAGCACCTCGTTGAGGGTGTTGAGGAAGCCCATAATGGCACTTGTGTTCAGCCCTTTCGAGTTGATTCGGGGGTTTTTGATGAACGCGTAATAACTGCGATAGATGAGCGCATAAGCGTCTAAAAGGAAGAGTTTCTGCATAACATTGTTTATTTTCTGCGTAAAATTACTAAAAAATATCGTAATTCCAACGTTTTTTACTAATTTTGTCACAAAATTCTGTGTATTATGGATTATTTGTCAGTTATCAAACACCCGATTGAGAGTGATTTCCAGGAATTTGTCTTCCGTTTCCAGGGGGCGCTGAGTCATAGTTTTGGCCTGCTGTCACAGGCGCTGGAACATATCCGTCAGCGTACAGGAAAGCAGATGCGGCCCATGCTTACATTACTCTCTGCGAAGAATTACGGTGAGGTGTCTGACATCACTCAAAACGCAGCTGTCGCACTTGAATTGCTGCATACGGCATCGCTGATTCATGATGATGTGGTCGATGAAAGCAGCGAACGTCGAGGACAGTCGTCTGTGAATGCCTCTTATAATAATAAGGTGGCTGTGCTTGTGGGTGATTATATCCTTTCCACCTGCCTTAGTCACGTGGCAAAGACGAAAGATCATAGAGTTTTACAATATATTGCAGAACTTGGTATGACGTTAGCTTCTGGTGAAATCCTGCAGCTGCAGAACATCAATAATGCCGAGTTCTCGGAAGATATTTATTATCAGGTGATTAGACAGAAGACGGCAGCGCTGTTTGAGACCTGCTGTGGTATGGGATCCCTGTCTGTGAATGCCTCAGAAGAGGATATCCAGAAATCGAAACAATTCGGACAGGATCTGGGTATGATATTTCAGATTCGTGATGATATCTTCGACTATTACGACTCAACGGAAATAGGCAAACCTACAGGCAATGACATGGCTGAAGGGAAGTTGACCTTGCCTGTGATCTATGCACTTAACCACTCCGACTATGAATCCATGAAGGGACTGGCCAAAAAGGTAAAGTTAGGCACGATCAATGCCGAGGAAATCGCTGTGCTAGTGGACTTTGCCAAGCAGAGTGGGGGTATCCAATACGCTGAGCGGATGATGGATCTCTACTCGCAAAAGGCTCAGAGGTATATCGATTCCTGCGTCAAACCCGAACTCAAAGAGGCCTACGAAGCCTATCTGGAATACGTCATCAGACGTAAATTATAGACGAAAAATTAAGGGTGAGCCGCGATGGTTCACCCTTTTTCATTACCCTTTGTAAGGCATCACACCTTAGAAGAATTTCGTTTCCTCGCCGATAACCTCGCTGAGCAATAGGTTGGCGAGTCGAGAAGTACCCATGCGGAACCACTGGTTGGTGAGCCATTTCTCGCCCAGAACCTCCTTCACGATAGTATAGTAGATAAGTGCATCCATCACGCTATTCAGGCCTCCAGCGGGCTTAAAACCAATCTGTATGCCCGTTTCATCGTAGTATTCCTTGATAGCCTGACACATGACGTAGGCAGCCTCTGGCGTGGCTGCAGGCTCCAGCTTACCTGTTGAGGTCTTGATATAGTCGGCTCCTGAGTACATAGCCAGCAGCGAAGCCGTCTTGATGTTTGAGGCTGTCTTCAGACAACCCGTCTCTAAAATCACCTTCATCTTATGTTCACCACAGGCCTCCTTCATCTGTTGAATCTCGTCGCATACCGTCTCGTAATCGCCTGATAAGAAGGCACCTACAGACAATACCATATCAATCTCTGTAGCACCATCCTTGATGGCTAGTGAAGTTTCTACCGTCTTCACCTCGATAAGTGCCTGTGATGACGGGAAACTTCCTGAAACACAGGCGATTTCTACACCATCAACCTCCAACGTCTCTGCGACGGTCCTGGCGAAACGAGGATATACACAGATGGTGGCCACATGGGGTAGGGCAGGGTACTGCTCGTCGAACTGGTTCACACGTTCTGTGAAAGCCATTACACTCTCGTCGGAGTCTGTCGTTTTCAGGGTTGTCAGCTCGACGCTACCTATCAGGAATTGCTTCACTTCAGGGGTGTCGTTCTCATGCACTTTCTCCGTGATGATCTTCTTCACGGCAGCCTTCACTTCCTCGTCAGAGAGGTCGAGATTGTACTTGCCGAGGGCCTCTTCGATGCGCCCTTTTTCTGTTGTTTTTGTTACCATAGTCGTATTGATGTTTTATGCCATTAATTTCTTGTTGTGGATGTGTCGCAGCGAGTCGCGTTGCGTCTTCTTTTCTATCGATTTCTGTAGCTCTTCCGTCAGGTCTACGCCTGTTTGATTAGCCAGACAGAGTAGCACCCAAAGAACATCAGCCATCTCTTCGCCGAGGTTGTCCTTCTCGCCTTCCTTGAAGCTTTGGTCGCCATATTTACGGGCAATGACTCTTGCTAATTCGCCAACCTCCTCTGTCAAAACGGCCATATTGGTCAGTTCAGAGAAATAGCGAACGCCATATTCCTTGATCCAGCGGTCGACTGCCCCTTGTGCTTCCTTGATCGTCATAGTGGGAAGAAGGTGTTCATGAAGAGGAGAACGAACAGAGCCAGCGCAATCCAAGCGTTCCGCTTGTTGTCCTTCTCATATTCTTTCCAATGTAAGGCCTTGTATATCACCACGATACCTATGAATATAACAGCAAAGATTGCTGTGAAGAAGGCATGAGGTGAACCCCAGAGGGTGGATATTACAAAGGTAATGGCCAGCAGGAAAAACCCAGCGTTTCTAATGTTATTCAGATATTTCTTTATCATATTATAAGTGTTATTTGTTTCTAAATTATTTTCTTGTCAGCATTTGGAAGAGTAGGATGGCGATGGTGAGCAGGATAATCAGGATGTACTGCTTGTTCTCGCGTTCGTATTCCTTCCAATGAAGGGCCTTGTAGAGGAAGACCACCAGCATCAGGAAGAGGCCTACGCCACAGAGCCACCCTCCGAATGTCGCTCCCCAAACGACGGCGCAGACGATGCCGATAACTGCAAGGATACAGCCTGCAACCTCTATTTCGCGCAAATATTTCTTCATTGTTTATAGACCAAAGATCGAGAGTCCGACGAGCACCAGGAAGGCCACAGAAATGTAGTTCGATATCTTGTCGTTCTCCTTCCAATGAAGGATTGCCCAAATGCTTGATAACGTCATGATACCCAGACCTATCCATACGAGGATGCTCATGTTCATCACGCGCCCCAGAATGTAACAGATCAGGGCTGCAAAATTTACGTAATTCGTTAATTGTCTTCTGTCCATATTTTATATTTTTATTGCTCCTGTATAAAAAAGTCCAAACACTAATGCGTAACTAATCATTAAATTATATATTAGACATATTAGTGTTGTTATCTTATATTTCTGTTTTAGCATAATAGCTGACGTTATTATCCCAATAATGGATATTATGCTCATTCCTATTGTTAAGTTAACTAAGATGTTTTCATCTAAGTTAGAATCCATAAGCATAAACCACATTATTGTTGGTATAATCGTACACGCATATGTTATTATTCTAATCATTCTTTATTTTTAGTATCCATGCAGATGGTGACAGGACCATCATTTAGTAGTTCAACCTTCATGTCAGCGCCAAATTCGCCTGTGCCTACTTGCTTGCCAATAGCTTCAGATAACTGGGCGCAGAAGGCTTCGTAGAGTGGGATAGAGTGCTCATGTGAACCAGCCTTGAACCATGAAGGGCGATTGCCTTTTTTGTAGCTTGCAAAAAGCGTGAACTGGCTGACTACCAATGCGTTACCGCCAACATCTTGTATCGAAAGATTCATTACATCGTTCTCATCGCCAAAGACCCTGAGGTTGGCCACCTTTTTCACCAGCCACTCGACATCCTCCATCGTGTCCTCGTCGCAGACCCCTAACAGGATCAGAAAACCCTGCTTGATTTCGCTCTTCACGACCCCATCGATGGTGACGCTGGCGTGGCTTACTCGTTGGATGACGGCTCGCATTGTCTGTTATTTGTCGGCAAAGTTACGAATTATTCTTGAAACCACCAAATTCTTCTTGATGGAAATAGTTGTAGACAATTGTTGCCTTTGATGGTCCGATGACTTCAGAGAGTTGTTCAAGTGTGGCTTCACGTATCTTTTTAACCGTTTTAAGACCCTTTAAAAGCCCGTCACGCGTCTTTGGACCAATGCCTTGGATGTTGTCAAGCTCTGAGTGTAAAGCCCGCTTAGAACGCTTGTTTCGATGGAATTCGATGGCAAAACGATGTACTTCGTCCTGTATATGGGTGAGTACATGGAACAGCTCTGAGTCTGTCTTCAGGGCGACGTGCATCGGAGGGAATCCATAGAGCAGTTCGTTCGTGCGATGACGATCGTCTTTGGCCAGTCCGGCGATGGGAATATCAAGGTTCAACTCGTCTTGGATGACCTGTCTGATAACCTCCATTTGCCCCTTTCCACCATCGGCGATAATGAGGTCGGGTAGGGGTTCTTCTTCTTCCAAAAGACGTGAATATCGTCGCCCAACCACTTCTTTCATCGATGCATAGTCGTCTGGTCCTACAACCGTCTTAATATTGTAGTGTTTGTAATCTTTCTTACTGGGTTTCAGCGCTTTAAACACCACACAAGCTGCAACGGCATCAGTTCCAGAGATATTCGAGTTGTCGAAACACTCTATCTGATAAGGTAGTT
>JAEETC010000117.1 GCA_016286585.1 Prevotella sp.
GCTACTCCAACTTCTCCCGCAACCGCACCTTCGGCACGATGATCGGCAAGGGCTACAGCGTCAAGAGTGCCCAGATCGAGATGGAGATGATTGCCGAGGGCTATTTCGGCACGAAGTGCATGAAGGAAATCAACCGCCACTGCCATGTGAACATGCCCATCCTCGATGCCGTATATAACATACTATACGAGCGTATCTCCCCCCAGATCGAAATCAAGCTGCTCACAGATTCATTCAGATAACATAACGATCCCCTGCCGCACTGGCAGGGGATTGTTTTTACTTGAGGAGGAACATCATTTTTCGTCGATTATTCTCTGGCCTCACGGCGAAGTGTAGCCAGTAGCGCCCACCCTTCTTCCGCTCGATGAACAGCTCGTCGTAGTCCTGCCGTGTATCGTCAGCGATGTCCAGCAGGATCGAGGCATAGCGCACGGCCTGCTCAAAGCCCGCACAGCGGATATCCACGGCACAGCCCGAAAGATGATTGCTCGTGGGTGAGCCACCCACGGCCCTGTTCACATCCTCCGAACGGAAGCCCGAAGTGATGATGACGGGCTCCACGCTTTTCGAGGTCTCATAGTCCTCACCCGGCTTCAGGCAGTAGAGCGTATTGTAGTCATACCTCAGCTCCTCCAGCCAGTTCTCGCAGATGTTGCGGAGGTTCTCGATAATCACACGACTGGGAATGTTCGGGATCCCCGTGCCCGTCCTGGTCATCTCCCCCAGCGTAAAGTGCTGGGAGAGACGGATTGATTTGTTAACTGTTACGTTATTCATACCTTATCTGATTAAAAACACATCGTTTGTAAGAATGTAAGATTGTAAGATTGTAAGATTTTACACCTTTTTCTTGATCCAGCTCTTGCCGTTCTTCTCCACCCAACCTTCAGCTTTCCAACGGCTGATGATGGTGTAGAGGGCACTGTCGCCAATCTCGTTACCCTTCAGCTGGCGCAGGTCTTGCATGTTGAACGGCGACGGCAGACGCCCGAAGATATTGCCGTTGATCGAGCTACCGGGTGTGTCGTTGCCACTGTCGGCATAATATTTTGCCAATATTGGCTTGAACACTTTCAGTTGCATCTGGAGCGTATATTCGGCCATCCTCACGGCAAAGTCCACGCACGCGCTCGATTCCTTACCAGCCAACAGCATGAACACCACGCCACACCTGAATCCGATCATTCCCGATCGGCGCCGGAAACGGTCTTTGATGAGGTCTACATCCATCGCCGACTCCACACGCTTTTCCTCCAGCCACCTGTCGATTGCCTTGCGCAATTTTGGAGTCTCATAGAACCCCGTCGCCGTGCGAAGCATGGCCGTGGCCTGACTGATGCGGCTCATGTCGGCATCCGACAAGTCCTTGAACACGGTGATCTTCTCAAACAGGCCGTCGGGCATCTCCGAGAGCATCATACGGCTCGACAGACCATTCTCGGCATTCGATTCGTTCTTGCCAGAGAACATCTTCTTGGTGGTTCTCGGTGTCCCGAGGATGGTCCATGAATAAGCCACCCTGACATCCCCGCTCTCCGACTGGTCTGAGTTATAGTCCACACCCCAGCGCTCCCGTCCGAAGGCATTGCGGTAGATATCCCACTTCTGGGCCCACGACCCGCCACCGTTCGACTTCAACAGTGTCTCGGCTTCGGAGCAGATAGAGTACAGGCTATGCCCCTGCGACTGCTTCAGGCGTTTCAGGAGCTTCGAGCACGAGATGGTGATGGGCACCACCCTGACCACCCCCTTCGGGGCCTCCTGAGCCCGCTCGTTGGCCTTACGCTGACGGTTGGCCTCGCGCACCTTGTCCTCACGCTCGCGCACCAGTTCGTCATCATGTCGCACGTCCACCAGCCACCGCTCCACGGCCTCCTCGATGCACGACTTGTTCGAGGCTTGTTCGCCGATGATGATGGCCATACCGCCCAGATAGCCCGTCTTCCCGTCGCAATAACGGTACGACACCCCGTCGGCCAGGGCCATCAAGGCAGGCATCAGTCCCACGACCAGCGCCGGCCACATCTTCGCGGGATAAGGCTTCAGGCTCTCCTTCAGGCCTATCGGCAACTTGTTGAAGTCAATGGCAATCATGGGCGATTTACTCAACAGAGCCGAACCCTCCGTGCCCAGATCGTCGGCCTTCAGCGACTTCAGGAACACCTCCTTCTGCCTCATGTTCATCGGACGGTTCAGGTCTACATACTTGTTGTAGAAGTTGCTGACCAGCGTCAGACAGTCCTGTTCCTTCGAGTATTCGGGCATCTTCAGCCGTAGCACGCCAAGCAGTTCCTCCTGTGTCATCATCTGGCAGAGCGTGGGCAATAGCAGTTTCAGTGTGTTGTGCCTGACACCCTCACGGTTCAGCGTCTCCAGGCTCAGTTCTGTCGTTTTCAGCGTCTCGTCGAAAGCCGCCAGTGCCCTCGCGCCCGGCTCGACAGGTATGATGGCATCGGACTTAACAGACTGTCTCGGACTGTTGGGATCTGTCTGAAAAGAAGTCCGTGTTTGTCCGTGATTGTCCGATGCTTCATATTTCCGAAGCTCTTCGTTGTTCAGCTTTGCTGGCCTCAGCTCATCCCCGAACATCAGTTCCTCGTCGATATAGAGAATATACTCCCTGCACGGAATATATACAGCCCTCTCAGGCTCGTGCACGGCCTTGTCAAAATCCACGTCGCCTAACTCATGTGCCATCCATGCCTGAGCCTGTTGGCGTGAGAGACCTTCGGGGATATCAAAGAGTACGGCGAAACCACCCCCTCCGATGGAGATGTTGAACATATTGATGCCCAGCTCCTTTTCCCGTCCCATAATGCGATTCGTGTAGATCTCGCGCCCGGCAGGGTTTCCGTCCACGTCGATGATTGCCTTGCCCGAGTCCACGGGCTCGCCCTCACCGCTCTTATAACCCTTCTTGAAGTGTGCATGAGGCGTATAGAAAAAGGCTCCGATCTTCAGCTCCACCTTTTTCGCCTTATAGTCCTCCTTCGAGAGTTCTCCCCTTAGGTGTTGCTCCAGGGCATCAGCCAGCTCGGCACAGATACGGCCAGTCTTCTCGCTGTCCGCCCTCTCGTTGAAACCCTCGACCGTGGCTGGTACGGTCTTGGGCTTCCTGATGTTGTCTCCTAAATCAATTCTTGACATATTTGAATCTTTTAGTCTGTTATACACCATCGAAGATATATTCATCCACCACGCTCTTCTGAGCCTGGTTCTTGTCAGCCTCCATGGCCGTAAGCATACGGTCCAGTCCCATGCTCAGAGGCAGCTTCTCTCGCCATAGCAGGTGCCGGTCCGACTTCCACAGGCTACCGAAGTCCGTGTCGCCGGTCTTACGGTACTTAGAGTTCTTTGGTGCCGTGCGGTTCCAAGCCTTAAACGTTAATACATGGGTGTCCTTGTCGATATACAACTTACCCTCGATACTCTCTCCTGCCAACAGTCTTGCGATCAGTTCAATGGCATTTACAACAAAAATAAACTTCTTCATAATCTTGCGAATTTTGTGAGTGAAGGGTTGTGTCGGAATTTGGCCATTTTCACTACGTAGACTTCCTTCACTGACACCTCCGCCCGATTAATGATGTGTGTAAATTAAAATGTTAACGAATTAAATAACGCGAGCCAAACAGCTCCTCAAAATCCCTGCGAATGCACTCTACTGGTGTCTCTCCCACGGCAAGGCCCCTGGCCTTTGCCACTTGCTCCGTCTCGCGGACGTCCATCAGGAACAGCTGGTAGCGTCGGCGTTGCACCTTGCCGCGCTCACGGCCCAGATTCTTCAGACCGTTGCTCATCTCCCAGTACTCGCAGACCTTGCCTGGTTTGACGTGCTTGCCGCACAACAGGCAACAGCGCAAGTCCTGCTCGTCATAATCCTTGTTGGCACACGAGGCACAACATTTCTTCACCATGATGCCATAATCGTTGGCAACCCTCATCTGATTTCTTTTCTTCATTGTTCTAAAATTTTTATTGTTAATGAAATACTTTTTGTCTTTCGACGATGCAAAGGTACGGCGGATTTCTGAACCTATTTTTCTATTTGTAAACTCGTAAGAAATTAGTAAGGCTTTTAGTAAATCCGCTGTATTTTAGTTAATCGCTTGTAAGAATCAGCTCTTCCAGAATCTCCCAGAATCTATCGCAGAGATCCTCCCATGGATTGTTCTCCATATCATAGTAAGCCTCCTGTCTGTCGTTGTATTCCACGTAGTGAGCGAAGTTGGTCATCGTCGAGAGGGCAATCTTCATATCAGTAGGCCACCCCTCAGGAGTCATCTTTTGAGCCAAAGTGTAGAACTCAGACTTTCTGACGCTCTCATCAAGCCGGTCTCTCACCACGAGGAATATCCCGTTCCAGTCTATTTTAGACTTAAATAGGTTCGCGTGCATATCTTTCAGCTCCTTCATACCAGCCTTCAGCAGAGACTCTCGCTTTTCTTTCGTCAGAGTCTTAAACTTCTTCCTGGCCATATCGGCCTTTGCGTCGTTACCGTTACAATTGCCACCTTTACCGTTGACATCAGTATCAGGGATAGGCTTCAGGTTATAAATCGCCCTTACCTCGTTCAGATGAGCGATAGCATCCATATTGCCGTTTATCACAGCATTCATCAAATATGCACAGAGATAGTGTTCGGCTGTTGCCATACATCCGGCATTCTTAGCCATCGTTAGCACATCATCTCCTTTGAGCCATTTACCATCCAGATAAACGAACTCCTTGTGTAAATTATCCATCTTTTCTGAGTTTTTGTGAGCAGTGCTGAGGTGTAGCTACTTGATTCCCGGGAGACTCTCACATCAACTCAGGGTTAAACATGCGCTGCAAAGGTACGAATTATGGCAAAAGAAAAGGTCTTATATAAGACTTACTATAAGACTTATATAAGACCCTAACAACTTGATTTCCAGTCTACTTCATCAACCTATCGATGTCGCTGCTCCTGGGCGGCAGCTTGCCCGTCTGCTGCCATGTGCCAGCCAATTGGGCCAGATTAGGAATGCCCCACAACTGCTGAAACAGCTTCCACTTCTTCTTGATCTGCAGTTTCTCGGCCATGCGGTCGGCTATGTACGCAGCCTGGTTGGCCGACACGCCTTCGGCAAGGGCATAGCCGTCATCCACGATGAAGCCTTCGTCCCTCAGCCGCTGCCATAGCACCTGCGCCTCGGGAGTAAACAGACTTGTCAAATCCTCGGGCAGACCACTGTTCGATGCCGGCGAATGTTCCACCAGTTGCTCGTCGTCAAGGCTGTCGATGGTCGATGACAGATCCTCAGGCAGCATCAGGCTGTTAGCATTGGCCAGCTCTAAAACCATCTCCTTCACGGCGATACGCTTCTCCAGCTTCTTGCGCTTCGACTTGTTGACAAACACGCGCAGGGCCTTCAGCAGCTCTTCATGCGAGGCCTTGCCTGCCACGCTCGCCGACAGCTTGCTCATCTCGTTCAGTTGCATCTCCAGCTTCGTGTTCTTGTCTTTCTCGTCTTGGAGCTGCTGGCGCAGTTGCTCCTTTTCCTCCTGATGTTGCTGGCGAAGCTGCTCAATCTCCTCCTGATGTTGCGAGTGCTGTTGTTCAATTTCCTCCTCCAGCCGCTCGTTCTCCTGTAGCACATCCTCTGTAGTCTCAAAGGCAATCATAAGCTTCTCAAGCTGCTCAGCCCGCACCCTCAATTCCTCTTGTTCTCGCTCCAATCGGCGACGTGCCTCGCGCGCCGCCTCCATCCATTCTCCGGTCTTTAATTCTTCCTTCATAGCCTATCTTTTTACCCTTTTTAAACAACTCCGGCAAATAGAGCCGAAAAGATTGCAAAGGTAAGAAGAAAAATCCTCTTCATCGAATAATTTTCCCTTTATTTTTCGTTGCGTTGCACAAAACCCGCAAACTGTGCAAAAAAGGCTCTCTGGAACCTTTGTGTCCTCTACAATAATCCCGCCGACTCTCAGCAGAGCAGCGGGATTACTTTATTCATGCACAGGCGGACCTTGCACAGGTATGCTACTTGGCCAGGATGATCTTAGCGACCTCGGTGATGTCGGCGTCGGTGATTTGGCCGTTGCCGTCGATGTCGGCGTTGTTCTTCTTGAACTTCGCAGAAGGCTGGCCCTTCGTCTCATTGACCATCTCCACGATGTCGGCAGCGTCCACCTTGTTGTCGCCGTTGGCATCGCCCTTGAGGCCGATCTCAAACGTGGCCGAGCCGCTGACGGTATAGTTGCCGCCGTCCTTGTCGGTGATGGTCACGGTGGCCGTACCCACATTCGTATTGTTGCTGTAGCCGACGGTGTACTCAGAGGCAGGGATCACCGTCTCGCCGTCCTTCACGGTCACCGTCGGCGTCTTGGCCGTGCCGTCGTAGAAGTAATAGGTCTTCTCCAGCGTGACGGTAGGAGTGCTGACAGTCTTTGCCGTGATGGTGAACGTTGTGGAGCCGCTGATGTTGTAGTCGCCGTCCTCATTATCTGTGATGGTCACGGTGGCCGTGCCTGCATTCACGTTGTTGCTGTAGCCGACGGTGTACTCTGAGGCCGGTATCACCGTTGCGCCGTCCATTACCGTTACCGTCGGCGTCTTGGCTTTGCCGTCATAGACAAATGTCGTCTCGCTCAGCGTGATCGTCGGACTGCTGACGGTCTTGATGATGACATCGCTTGCCAGACGGACGGCGTATCCGTATGACCTGTATTGGGGTGAGGTCTGTGCTACCTGTGCCTCCCTGAAGTCGAGGAACAACGCCTTGTCTTCACCGCTGGCAGAGACCGTCCAGTAATAGCCTCGGCAGTTGCTCGTGATGTTATAGATGCTCCCATCGACCCTTCTTCCGCTGGCTGGCAGGAACACGGCCCCGGCCGCTTCCATCTTAGCCCACTGGTCGGCGGTATAGGTGTTGGTGGTCCAGTCTGTGGGATCAGCCGTGAAGCTCAACCCCTCAGGCAGCTGCCATTTGTCTGGGAGCAGCACCAGTCCCTTGTTGCCTGCCACAGTTGCATTGCCATGCTTGGAGGCAGCGCCGTCACGCGTCTGGAGCATATAATCCCATTCTGCGGCAGACAGCGTACGCCAGTCCATGTTTCCGCCATTGCTGATCGAGGCATACGCGCCCCAGTCGTAGTTGGTGCCTGTCAGGTCGTTGGTGCCGTCGCCGTAATCATAGTCAGTGTCAGAGGTCATATATGGCTGCTTGTCGTTATAGCCGCTTGTGCCCCAGCCGAAGAGGTCAATCCAGCCGTCGTAAGTCGAAGAGATATTGGCGTTGTCACTTCCGACGAAATCGTACTGGTTCTCGGCAAAAGCCCAAATGCTGGTGCTGGCCTTGTATTGCAGATTACCTGGCGAGAATGTCACCTGCTTGTCTGCTGCCACAGAGAAACGGCCTTTCAAAGTCTTGATTTCTGGCGGTGTCGTCTGCATATATCGGAAACGGTTGACGACATTGTCTGTAGGACCTGTGATGACATTATCCATTATTTGCTTACTATCGCCACCATATATAGTGACGCCATTGCCAAGAGCCAACGTACCTTGAGCATCATAGTTTTTACCTGCGCCAATGGCCATAGCTCCTTCACCACCAGCCGCAGTGACAGAGCCGCCATTGATGGTGATGCTGCCGCTGTTATAATTATCTGTCAGGTCGAAATAGGTACAGTCAATAGTTCCTGTTGCACTTCCCACCTCGCAAATGAACATCACTTGGTTTATTTTGCCGAAACTTATCACAGTATTTACATCGTCACCACTAATGCTTGCCAGTGTCACCGTCTGGCCATGGAAGAGTTCGTCCCACTTGTTGAAATGGGCTGAGATATCAATATGTCCTTGTTGGCGAGGCGTTTCACGAATGCTGTAAAACTCCACAAAGTCTTGGAGACCGTTTAGGCCAGGAGATTGTTTTCGATATATAGCATAGATAGTATAAGTCGCACCATCGACAGCGTATGTGCCAAAGTTAGTTCCTGAAGATACAATAGAAGGTTTTGTATACCAATCATCAATAATTTGGAATCTTGTTAAAGGACTTTCAGTCCATCCATATACACCGATATAACCATATGAGGCACTGCCTGTCTTGGTGTATTTGTAATCCAATGCGAAATGCTTCGTTGTGTGATCAATCAGAGGACTATAGCGGAGACCACTTGTAAAATAGAAATCTGACGTAGAACTCCATTGGGACGTGAACGTGCCGTTGTCGTAAAAGGTCAGTGAGTTGTTGCCACCCATATACCACAGTTCATAATCCCATGGGGTGCTTCCGACTTTTCCAGCTACAGATCCATTATTCATACCATGGTTTGTTTTTCCTGTCCCAACATGTCCCATCTCGTATGTGAACTGGTCCCCTCCTATTCCGGCTGCACCGTCGCCGCCAGTAGCAGAGATGTTGCCATCGTTGACAATGAGATTGCCGCAGTGTAATGAGCCGATAGCCGATTTTCCGTCTTCGCCCTGAGCCGTCAGGCTGCCACTGCCATCAATGGTAAGCGTATTACCAGCGGATAGTTCAATACCCTTAGTGGCTACAAGCGTTGAGCCGGCACCGAGGTTCAGCGTCACATTGCCGCTGATTGTTATGCGCTGGGTGAAGGTAAGCATCCCGCTGCCAGTGACATTCACTGTGCAGTTTGTCCACGTAGTGGATGTACTGACGGTTGAACCGTCTGCAATCAGATTTATGTCAGCCCAAATTGCTGTAGTCGTAAGAAGTCCTATGAATAGCATCAAAGCCTTCTTGACAATCATTGAATGAATAGTTAGCATTGTCTTCATAATTCTTATTATTTAGTTATTTGTTCTTTTAAATCCAACCCCAAAATGATTTACCATGTCACCATAAGCGATTTGTTTTTAGAGTTCGACATTATTTATATTTAGCAAGGAGATCAGGCAACTACTGCGCCTGTTTCTCGGCAATATACTTTTTGATCTTCTCAATGAGCGCACGCGTTGGCTTCGTTCCATATTCTCTGCTTATTATGCAATCACGGTGCAAATATAAGGATTATTTCTGAGATTTGCAAGTTTTATCTCAAAAAAATATGGTAGACAAAAGACACCAAAATCTTACAATCTTACAATCTTACAATCTTACATAGGGTAGAAAAAAATGGGAAAGAATAGTTTTAATAATAATATATATTATAATATATATTATTATTAATCTTCCATTTCATCAAAATAGCATGCTTTGTAAGAATGTAAGAATGTAAGATTGTAAGAAAATAGCTTGAAGCGGAGTTGAAAAATTGTTTACATCAATATAGACGATTATCGGGGCCGGAGAGAGCTCCTTGGGAACTGAAGGTTTCAAGGCAGTAAAGTCGGACTTTCATATCATGAAACCTGGACTTTCAAGGCAGGAAACTCCGAGGGGCTAAAAAGGCCTGATTTTAGGCAAAAACGCAACTTTTCGTGAATACGAATATAATTTACATTTATTAACACGCGTAATACATGGAACGCTTGTAGGAGTCGGAAATAAGTCGTACCTTTGTACTGTCAATCCGGAAAGACACGCGGGAGGTGGCGACCCGATGTAGATCGCCACAAAGAAACTTAATAATGTAATACCAAAAAACAGAAAGGGAAAAATTATGGCAAGAAGTGAAATTCCTATGGTGATTAACCTCCGTCAGAACAAGAACGACGATTCGACGGCTTACGGCAAGTACTTTGCCGAGTGTGATTCGAAAGAGCCCCTGAACCTGAAGGGCTTTGCCGCCCACATGACGGCTCACGGCAAGATCGCAGACTACCAGATGTGTGTGCTGGTGCTCGGACAGGTGGTGGACTGCATGAAGGAGCTGCTGACGCAGGGTCAGCCCGTGAAGCTCGACGGATTCGGTACGTTCAGTCCGAGCGTCGATGGTGCGAAGCTGGGCAAGGCGAACC
>JAEETC010000118.1 GCA_016286585.1 Prevotella sp.
AAACTATTCCTGTCGGTATTGTCGGGCATTATTTTTTCCGTGATTTCTGTGTTTTCTGTGTGACCTAGTAAATGCAAACCGAAGAGGCAGCGGTCGACGGGCAGGTCACCGTCGTAGCCGTAGTAGGCCTTCATCCTGGCACTGCACCAGGAGGGGTTTCGTGACTTGTCGCGGTGACAGTTGCTACGGTAGAACATGATCTTGCCGTCGCGGGTTATGCCCTCGCGGTCGATCTGCCAGAAGATGACGCCGCCGTCGCGGCTGCGGCCTAAGTGATAGCGGTCTGCCGCCCTCAGCATCTGCTCCTCGGAGAGGTAGCCGCTGCTGACCAGCGCCCGGCAGAACGTGCTGTCGGTCGACACCCACGGCTTCCAAAAAGCCGCGATGTCTGCGCTTGGAAGGACGCCTGCGTCCAAATCTGTGTTAATCAGTTTCATCATGATGATCAATGACTAAGAATAATCTGTGAAATCGGTGTAATCTGTGGTTTTTATATACAATCGTCAGTTCCAGACTGATAACTCCCCCCTCTACTTATGGCCCCCTATAAAGGGGGCTTAAGTATAGAGGGGACAGAGCCATCAGTCAGGCGCCAGCCAGTAATAGTGCTTCTTTCCTGCTTTCCGCATACAGAGAATGCCGCCGGCCTTGGCTTTCTCGAGCAGTTCGCCGTACTGGAAGCGATTCTTCATACCGCAAAGTCCCATCACTCGGTCACGCAGTTCGCCGCCGCATAACTCACCCTGATTGGTAAGGGCGTCGCGGAAGAGCAGCCGGTAGTCGACCTCCCAGGAGCCGTCTTCATGGACGATGAGATACTTGGCCTTAAGGCCTGTCTGTCGGGCAATTCCATCCGCGGTGATGACCGTCATTTCCAGTCCCGCCTGCGGCGCGCCGACCTGCCGGGGCAGGCCGCGGTCGTCGACGGTGAAGTAGAGGGAGTCCACGATGTCGTACTTACGGGTGAGCTTCTGCGTCATGACGAACGTCCTTGAGGGCATCAGCTTCTCGCACTCGTAGACCTCGAAGGCCTTGTTGGTCAGCTCCGTGCCGATGGAGCCTCGCAGGGTACGGTCCTCGGCGGCCTTGTTCTGGTGGATGACGCAGACGATGCAGCAGCGTGCCTGCTGGGCCACCTTCATCAGCCGCTCGGTCACCTCGTGTGCCAGCTGACCGTTGTTGATGTCATCCACCAGGTCACGCACGCCGTCGAGGATCACCAGGTCGGGGTGGCACAGGTCTATCGCCGCCATCAAGAGCGGCATACGCTCCGTCCATGACTCCGTCCGCACGTTGAAAATATCGTACATGCTTTCAGGAAATCCATCACCCCCTCCGCATACCATCGGCACCAGGCGGTTCCTCAGGATGTCCTGCGTACTCTGGTCGCTCTGCTCGGTGTCGATCCACAGCACCTGCAGCGGCTCGAAGGTCGTGCGTCGGAAGGCCAGCACCTCGGCTGCACTGGCTGCCGCCATCATCATCGACATGACGAATGTCTTGCCGCTCTTGGCCTTGCCGGTGAAGGCCACCAGCTCGCCACGCGGACAGCACGGCACGTCGAACAGCTTCAGCAGGAACTCCATCGGCGGCAGCTCCTTGTCGATCGTGATGCGGTCCTTCTTCAGCCGCTCGATCAGTTCCGGATCCGTGCCCGCCTTCACCAGCTCCTCAGTAATCAATTTTCCCGACGATTCAATCATATCAGGCACCCGTTTACTGCGTCTTCTTCAGAAGAATCCTCAATTTCTGTGATTTCCGTGTTTTCTGTGTGCCACTCCTCCTCGGCATCGAAGATGCGGATCCCCATGTCGAGCCAGAAGTCCTGCCAGTCGTTGAAGGTCATGTCGCAAACGATCATATAGAGGCACTGCACGAAGTTGTCTGCCTTCGCCGGGACGTCCTCATGGAGTACCCGTCGCAGTTGCTCGTCTAGATATTCGTCGCCCGTCGGGTCGTCCTCATCGATCCGCCGGTGCATTAACTCCTCAATCAAAGCCATCTCCTGAAAGATGCGTGATGCTTGTTTTGACATAGATGTTTGGTTTTAAGTTTTACTTTTTAATAGGTTGTCGCGATGGTGCAAAGATAGTGAACATAGTTGTTCTTTGCAAGGTTTTTACCGCTAGGTTAAGACGTGGGTTAAAAGTTAAGGCGTGAGTGAAAATGTGGGTGAATAATTTGGAGAATTGATGATAAAAAAAACCGCCCAATGGGCGGCTTTAAAACACGGGGCAGGGTCGATACGGGCTTACCCCCACGCGGAAAATACCGGATTAGTCATTTCTGACGCTGCAAAGATACAAACTTATTCCGTAACTTCCAAATAATTAACTAACTTTTTTTTTCCTACAGCCCATTTTCTTCCAAAATCTCCTTGAACCGTTGAGCCACGGCAACCATTCGGTCATAAGGTTTGCGCGTCTTTGAGGTCTCCGGATCGAAGCGCCATTGCTCAAAAGGTTTACCAAAGTCAGTCTGGCTGATGTTCTTGACCGACTCCTTCCGATAGGGCTTATTCACCTCCTCCGGCATGACTGAGCGGATGAAGATGTCGAAGCCGTCGAAGTCGGAATCACGACAGTAGCCTTTATCCACCAAGATGCGATAGATGGCCTGCCAATGGCTTTGCTGGTTAAACAGCGGCTCGTCACCATATCTCTCCAGCATCAGAAGCGAGATGCAGTGGCGGATGAGTGCTTTCGTATCCTTCTCTGTTTCAGAAGCTCTTTTCTCCCTCCCTTTGGGAGGGTTGGGGTGGGCTCCCAGATACTGGTTCTGGACTGTGTCTACATGCTGTGCGCCGGGGGCGACGTAGATAAGGGTATTGTTGCTGCCTTGTTGTTTGTTGCCTGTCTGATGCAGTAGCTCCAGCAGTTCATTCAACTTCTTCAGGACTTCAGCGGGCAGCAGATCGCCGAGTCCGCCCAGATTGTCTGGATCGTTTACGTTTTCCTTTTTCATATTCCTTAATACGAATAATATGGTTTAACTAAATATGATTATGGAGAAAAACGGATAGCGTGGGCTTGGAAATTTGGAAACATCCACTATCGGGCTTAGCAGTAAGGTGCCACTCACGGATGTTATGCCAAAAAGCCCACGTTTCCGTTGTATAGGAACGTGAGCCGACAAGACATCCTTTCCTGTGAGTTTAACCTGTTGAACTGCTAATTCGATAGATAGGCAAGAAAGTTGTCGTTCACTGGGGTGCAAAGATACTCCAATTCTTTGAAACACCCAAATGTTTTGGTAATTATTTATGGACTCATTGCGAATTTATTTATTTAGGTTATACAATCATTCACTTACCAAAGTTTAGTAATTGAGAGATTATCAATTTCCTTGATATGTTCCTATGAAGAAAATAGCACCGCTGCTGGCCTCTTGAATCAGATATACGAACGGATGATCAGCGTGGAATGTTGGCTTAGGGTAACCTGTTTGTTTACCATTAGACGAAAGCATCACACCTATTGTATCTGCTGCCGCCTCAGTTTCCGACTCGCTCACTTCAATGGCGGCATTCTGCTTGATGACCCACAGATAGGTCTTTGGCCAGCGCTTGTGCTAAGACCTGTGAACCGTTCGTCTCTGAGCCTCACCTAGGATTAAAAATACATTTCCAGTCCGTACTATTATTTACAAAATTCTTTGTCTGATCAGTGCTATCCCAATTAACGACATTTCCATCTGGATAAAAAACAGAATCGCAATAAGTGCATGACTTAAACATTGAAAAGATGAAATAATATACCTTGCCATTCCAATTACATTGATAGATGGATGGCTGAGTTATCATATATGTTGAGTAATCAATCTCCTTATAGGTATCCTTATTCTCTGAGTAGTTACGATTAATCTGATCAATCATCGTGGAAATCCAGATTGGCATGTCACTCTGAGAAATTTCCTCAAAAGTAGCATTTAAAAACGGCAATGAATTATTGTTGGCTCTCACCTCCTTCGCTTCCTTCTCTTCGTCATCATGGCTACATCCTGTCATTCCTGCCGATAAAACAAAAACCATTGAATAAAACAAAACCTTTTTCATATTCATAATCGTAAAGTTTTAATTGATTCATGGTGCGAAGTTAAAAAAAGAATCAATATGTTCCAAATATTTTGCAAACAATTTTTGGGACGCGTCCCATTGATTAATAGTAGGCTAATTGACTGGAATACAATAAGTAATAAATAAAATAGACGATGTTTTAAATATGAAAATGGGACACAAAGAGAGCTCTTGTTTCCTAAAGAATGATAAAAATGAGGATATTATTTGTAGTAACAATCTCTTTGTTGTAATTTTGCAAAAAACAAATAAAACGATGAGAAGTAGAAGTTATGCCTTTTTTGTTTCTGTGATGATTCTTTTGGGATGCTCACAGCTTTCAAGCTACCAGCATCAGTTGGAACTGGCCGAAGCTGTGATTGAAGATAATCCAGATAGTGCTTGGGTGTTATTAAGTGACATACCTGCGTCGCTCGTAAGTGATGGTGAAGAGCGGGCTTTGTACAACCTGCTTATGACGGAAGCAACGTATAAGTTATATAAGCCTTTTGGAAATGACTCGTTGATTAACTATAGTATTGACTATTATAGTAAAAGTAATAATGTCAACCGATTGGCTACCGCCAATTTATACAAAGGAGGATTATATTATCACTTGAAGAATATAGACAAAGCGACCTTTTATGCTAAGCAAGCCGAAGAATTAGCAAAGAATTCTGATGACGAATTGCTCAAATGTAAAATATATGAAATGTTAGCGATAATAAACTTTAATACTAAAAATCACCAACTTTGCCAGCATTATGCAAATCTTCTTTTAGAAAGCTCTATAAAATTAAATCGCCCCATGTGGCTGGCGTTGGCTTACGAAATAAATGCCCTTGTCAGCAGAAATCTTGGCGATTCAAAACAAGCGCTTGATGATATGCAGTTATGTATGAATCATGCAGAACAATGCAACGATAGTGATAAGGTATATATCTATACCAATTATGCCAATACATTGTATTCTGAAGGTAAATACTCTGAAGCAAGACCATGGATTGAAAAGGCCATCCAAATTAAGCCTCTTGCCACCCAGTATGTTACATTGGGTAAATTATTCCATCTAGAAGGTGACACCCTCCAGGCCAGACTTAACTGGGAAAAAGCCGTCACAATGGGTGAACCTCAATATACCATCAATGCCTATAAATATCTGGCACGGCTTTATAACGAGCGTCGGAACTATTTCAAAGTCGCCCAGATGCTGGCAAAGGCTGACAGCGTACAGACCATTTTTCATGAGGAGCTACGCACCACGCAGTTAGCTGAAATCCAGCACCGTTACGACAGAGCGATTACCGAGAAAGCTTTGGCGGAACAGAAGAACAAGAACATGGTCATCATTGGTGTCGCGCTCATGGCGCTGATTGTCGCTTTGTTGGCTATCATTTACTATCAAAGACGGGCAAGACGGTTTGAGGGTGTCATCAGCGACTTTGTCGAGAACATCAAAGCTAAAGAACAGAGGTTGGCTCAACTGGAGAATTCCTGCAAGGACAGGGACAATGAGATTGCCTTGCTGAAGGCAAACATTGAAAACATTAAGCAGGCATCAGCAGACAGAATAGGACGTGGAAAGGAATTGTATGAACTAATTGCCAAGAAGGAGAAGCCGATGGCTTTCAACAAGGAAAACGAACAGGATTTCGTAGACTATTATGCATACACTTATCATGAGCAATACGTCCGTCTGGTCATGCCTTATCATCATCTGAGTCTGCGCCTGACCTGTTTCCTGATCCTGCAAGAAATGGGCTATACCTACAACGACATCGCGGATTTATTGTGCGTGAGTGTTTCTGCTGTCCGCAACTATCCCCAGCGTCTGGAATGATTCCACTCCAGGAGTTCTTTTTGACACGTGGATAAGGCTTTAAAAAACAAGAGTATTTCTACTTGAAGTTCATCAGGCCTTGGTTCAGGAAGTCGACGTAGGCCTGGACGTCTTTGTTGTGCCCACGGCTGCCGGTGAGGGGCTTGCCCGTTGTAGGGTCAAGGGCCACATAGAAGGGCTGGGCATTGGCTCCGAACTTATGACTCTGCAGATAACTCCACTTGGCACCAACGGTACGAAGCGTCTTCTCGTTTCCATTTTCATCGGTCACGACCATCGGTGCCTTCAGGGGGGTCTTGTCGTCTACATATAGCGAGATGAGCACGTAGTCGTTGCGCAGCTTGCTCGACACACGAGGATCGGCCCAGACGGTAGCCTCCATCTCACGGCAGTTCACACAGCCATAACCTGTGAAGTCGAGGAATACGGGTTTGCCCTGTGCACGGGCAGTGGCCAGTCCTGACTCATAGTCGTTGAACTCGGCCTCGACCACGTTGTCGTTCAGGTTGAAGTCCTGTGTGCTGATAGGGGGAGCGAAGGCGCTGATGGCCTTGCAGGGAGCGCCCCACAGTCCGGGCAGCATATAGACGGCAAAGGCAAAGGATATGAGGCCGCCCATGATGCAGAGTACGGGCATCGGCTTGTGGGTATTGCCGCCAATCTCATCCTCCTGGAACTTCAGCCAGCCCACGAGGTAGGCTCCCAGCATGGCAAAGATGACAATCCAGAGCGACAGGAATACCTCGCGGTCGAGGATATGCCAGCCGTAGGCCATGTCGGCCACGGACAGGAACTTCAGCGAGAAAGCGAGTTCGATGAATCCCAGGATGACTTTGATGGTGGTCATCCAGGTGCCTGACTTCGGGGCCGATTTCATCCATGAGGGGAACATGGCGAAGATGGTGAACGGCAGGGCCAGAGCCACGGCGAAGGCCAGCATGCCCAGGGTAGGAGCCAACCAGTTGCCGGTAGTCGTGGTCTGCACGAGCAGCATGCCAATGATAGGGCCTGTACATGAGAAAGAAACCAATACGAGGGTGAAGGCCATCAGGAAGATGCTTACCAGTCCGCTGGTTTCGGATGCCTTCGTGTCTACACTGTTCGCCCAACTGTCAGGCAGTTTGATTTCAAACCATCCGAAGAAGCTGCAGGCGAAGACGACGAGCAACAGGAAGAGGAATACGTTGAAAACGGCACTTGTGGAGAGCGAATTCAGGGTATCGCTTCCGAAGATGGCCGTTACCAACATGCCAAGACCTACGTAGATGACGATGATGGAGAGACCGTAGGTGAAGGCATCGCGGATACCCTTCTTGCGGTCGTCCTTTGCACGTTTCAGGAAGAAACTCACGGTCATGGGGATGATGGGCCAGATGCATGGCATGCAGACGGCAGCCAGTCCTGCGAGGAATCCCATGAGCAACAGCCACCATAGTGATTTCTCTGCCAGGTCTTCACCCGAACCTAAGGCGCGCAACTCTTCGGTGACGGGAGCCCACAGGTCGGTTTCAGATGTGAGAGGTGAAAGGTCTGAGGTGAGAGATTTGACTGAAGCAGAATCCGAGGGTAACACCTCAGGATTGACAGTACTATCTTCCTCTATCTCCTTTTTATCTTCTTTTATCTCTTTCTTATCGTCACTTGTCACTGGACTCTTGCCCTGCTGCTTCAGCGCTACCTCCGAGGGGGGCAGACAACTCTCGTCATTACAAGCACCGTACTCCAGATAGCAGTCGATGTCGTACTGGGGCTTGGTAAACCTGATCTTCTGTATGAAGGTGGCCTCGCCCTCAAAGTACTTCAGTTCCATGTCGAACAACTTGTCCATCTTCTTGATGACGTTGCCCCGAGGCTCCAATTTGCCGACGGGCTCGGCACCGTCCATCTTTACGATGTTGAACGTTGCTTCGATGGGACCGTTGTCGCCAATCTCTGTTGAATACACGTGCCAGCCCTTGTCGATGGTGGCATGGAACACAATCTCTGCCTCGGCCCCGTTGCCGGTCTTCAACTCAGAGGTGAAGTGCACGGGGTCGACGATCTGGGCCTGCGTACCTAGTACGAGGACCGTTGCCAGTAATGATAAAAGTAGTCTCATGGCTTTCAGGTGAGCCCCAAAAGTTTATTTGTAGTTCCGGATACGGACATCAATACCGCTACCGTAAAGCTTCATGTTGATCTGGTGGACAGGGGTGTCGTTGTAGTGATAGGGGAATAGCACCTTGGGCTTGATGATCTTTGCGGCATTGACTACCTGGTCTACAGTCATCGTGTAGGGCTGGTTGCAGGGCAGGAAGGCCACGTCGATATCCTTGATGTCAGCCATCTCTGGGATGTCCTCCGTGTCACCGGCGATGTAGATGCGGAAACCGTCAAGGGTGAGGATATAGCCGTTGTCGCGACCCTTCGGGTGGAACTCCTCACGTCCGGGTGTGGTGTTATAAGCCGGCACAGCCTCGATGGTGATGTCCTCTGCATACTTGCGGGTCTCGCCGTTCTGCATGACGAGTCCGTTGCGGAAGTGTCCGTAGACGGCCTGGTTCACGTAGATGCTCGTGGCTGGTGTGCGTATTTCGTGGATGGCAGCACGGTCGAAGTGGTCCTTGTGCTCGTGGGTTACGAGGATGATGTTGGCCTTGGGGAAGGTGGCGTAGTCGGTCTCGGGCTTCAACCACATACCGACGGGATCTACCTCGATCTCAATGCCGTTGTAGTTGATTTGCATACTGGCGTGCTTGATGCACGTGATGGTCACTTTCTTGCCGCTCTTGGTGGTGAACTCATCCACCTTCTGTGCGGCACTCACTCCCAGCGTCATCATTCCGATGGCAACCAGGCAACAAAACAGTCTTTTCATTTCTATATTAATGGTAATGTTACGATGAATCGTGCTCCGTTGGTGTAGGAGGTGTCGAGTGCGACGGTGCCTCCGAGCTGTTCGGCGAGCTTACGGCTCAGGGGCAGTCCCAGACCGATGCCCTCCTTGAAGGAGTCGAGCTTGACGAAGCGGCCGAAGATGTTCTCTGCCTCTTGTGCAGGTACGCCGACACCCGTGTCCTCGACGGAGATGTTCAGGTTCTTGCCGTCGGAGGAGGCCTTCAGCGTGATCAGGCCATCTGCGGTATATTTGACGGCATTGTCAACGAGGGCGCTGATAATGCGTGCGAACATATTCTTATTAGTGAGGATGGTGAACTCGTCGTGCAGCTGGCTATCCATCTTCATCTCCGTCTCATTGGTGACCTTGCCCTGATAGTCGTTGATCACCGCACGAAGCACGCTGTTCACTTGAATCGTGTCGTCTTTGTTGATCTTGTCGGTGGTTTCTATGAGTGAGAGACCAATGATCTCGTCAATGAGGTTGGTAATCTGACCAGCACTCTTCTGCATCATCTCGGCCATGTGTTTGCGCTCTTCCACGGTTTCCGTCAGTTCCGGGTCGGCGATGACCTGCGAGAAGCCGCTGATGATGTTGAGCGGTGTACGCACTTCGTGACTGACATTCTGGATGAATGCGCTCTTCATCTTCTCCGACTCAAGGGCCTTATGATAGGCTTTGTTTAACTGCTTTATGTGTCGACGGCGTGAGAACACGATATAGACTAGTGCCATCACCAGCAGTCCTAACAGCACGATACCGATGGAGAGGGCGATGATGCGGTTGCGGGCAGACTTGTTCTCCATGTCGTTGATGGTCAGCTGGTCGCGGATGCCCTGCATACTGTTTGCCAGTGCGACGTTGTTCACGGAGTCATTGGCGTTGTATGCCTTGCGAAGGGCATCGTAAGCCTCTTTCCAGCGGCCTGCCTTCTCGTAGATCATCGTGACAACGTCGTCACTGTCATCGCCGAGTTCCTTTCTGGCCAATTGCACAGCCTCGTCGGTCTCTCCGATGGTGGCGAGGTAATAGATCTCCATCG
>JAEETC010000119.1 GCA_016286585.1 Prevotella sp.
TACACTCAAGCAGGGCGTCAAGACCTGGCTGATGCAGAGTTGGCACAGGTGGAGGTTCTTGAGAGTTATTTGCCGAAACAACTTTCCCAAGAGGAGATAGAGGCGGAGGTGAAGAAGATCATTGCTGAGGTTGGAGCCACAAGTATGAAGGAGATGGGAAAGGTTATGGGCACAGCCAGCAAGAAGTTGGCAGGAAAGGCTGAAGGCCGAGTCATTTCTGAGATTGTGAAGAAACTCTTGGCATAAACTTAATTCTATGTCTGAGATTAGCGGCACAATAATGGCACAGGGCAGCGTAACTCGCTGGTACTCAGTGTGTGTTTTAAATTTCAACGAGGACGAGTATTAAACCTGTCGTTTTGATGTTAAGCGGCTGAATATCAGCGGGAAGAGAGAAGGTATTTCTCTTGTCCCGCTGGTGGTTTCCTCAACCCGATGTAATGCGGTATCGACTCGTTTATGCCAAACTGTCTTGTCAACTTTTACAATTTTTAATGCGGGAAACGGACATTAATTGAAGAAGAATAAGTATATTTGCAACGGAAATTTGACAATGACGATTATGGTCGTATCCATTCTCAATATGTTGTTGCATGTATGCATTATAAAAGACAGACGATTTGAATAAGCAATCAAATAATAATAAACTCATAGCCAAAAACACATTGTTTTTGTATGTCAGAATGCTTTTCATTCTGTTTGTGACGCTATACACGTCGAGGATGGTTATTTCCGCTCTTGGCATAGTTGATTATGGCGTCTTCAATGTGGTGGCGGGTTTTGTTTCGATGGCAGGATTTTTTAATGTGACACTGGCTTCCAGTTTACAGCGTTTTTACAGTTTTGAGAGATCCCACGATGGAGTTATTGGTATGCGCCGCGTCTTTTCCACAGCTATGCTCATCCATTTTGTCATGGCGACAGCTATCTTTCTATTGATGGCGATAGTGGGACGGTGGTATGTGAACCATGTGATGGTAATTCCGGCAGATAGACTTTTCGCCGCAGGTGTGGCTTACAACATGGCTGTGGTCTCGTTATTGTTAGGGGTAATGCAAACGCCCTTTGTGGCAGCCATCACAGCATGTGAACGTTTCGATTTCTATGCGATGATAGGAATTGCGGAGGTGCTGTTACGCCTGATTGCTGTTATCGTATTGCAATGGTTGCCCTTTGATAAAGTGATAGTCTATTCTTTGATGACGTTTGGTGTGAGCGCAATCGTATTCGTAATCTATTCGCTCTACGCCTTTCGTCATATCATCTTCAAAGCTTCTGACCAAGGCAATACAGGTATTGACATGATCCTTTTACGCCATATTTTGGTATTTTCTGGCTGGAGCCTCTTGAACACTTTCACGCTGATGGTCAAGGGGCAAGGTGTAAATATGTTACTCAATGTTTTTTGGGGCACTGTTGTAAATGCTGCCCGCGCCATCGCCTATCAAGTAAATGCTGCCATGACAAGTTTCTCAAACAATGTGGCATTATCTTTCCGTCCACAGATTATCAGTTCAAATGCCGCTGATGACAAACAACGTGTGGAACAATTATTCATAAGCTCTTCCCGGGCTTGTTTCGTCTTGATGACGCTCCTCACAATGCCATTGCTAGTAGAAGTGGGCTATGTATTATCGTTGTGGTTGGGGGCAGACAATGTGCCAGCCCATACCCATGCTTTCACCATCTTGGTGTTGATAGATTCGTTAATAGGTAAAGTATAAGCGTATGATACTATTAAGTTTTGACATAGAAGAATTTGATGTGCCTCGTGAGCATGGGGTCGACTTCACCTTGGAAGAGGGAATGGCCGTCTCAAAGGTTGGGACCAACCGCATTCTCGATGTGCTAAAGCTGAACGGCATAAAGGCTACCTTCTTTTGTACGGGTAACTTTGCTGAGCAGGCCCCTGAGGTGATGCAACGCATCATGGACGAAGGACATGAGGTGGCTTGTCATGGCGTTGACCATTGGCAGCCCCAAAATACTGACTTCGCACGTTCCAAGGAGATTGTGGAGCGCGTTACGGGGCGCACCGTCTATGGCTATCGTCAGCCACGTATGTTCCCAGTCGTGGAATCGGAAATCAAGCGCGTAGGTTATATCTACAACTCATCGCTGAACCCTGCCTTCATTCCAGGGCGATATATGCACCTCACGGAGCCGCGTACATGGTTTATGAAAGATGGTGTCGTGCAGATACCTGCCTCTGTTACGCCAATCATCCGTTTCCCGTTGTTCTGGCTTGCGCTCCATAACTTGCCAGAAGTTTTCTATCACTGGATGACGCGCCGCGTACTCAGGAAGGATGGCTACTTCGTCACCTACTTCCATCCCTGGGAGTTCTACGAGCTGAAGGAGCACCCAGAGTTCAAGATGCCGTTTATTATCAAGAACCACAGCGGCCTGCAGATGTGCGACCGCCTCAATCGTCTCGTCAAGATGCTGCTGGCTCATGGCCATGAGTTTATCACATATACTGAGTTTGTGGGAAAAATAAAAAAGTAGGAAAAATGATTAGATTAGCAACCGTTTCACCATGTTATAACGAAGAGGCTGTGCTGCATCACAGTGTAGAACAGCTGACGGTCCTCTTTGAACGAATGATAGCAGAAGGGCATATCAGTAAAGACTCCATGATGGTTTTCGTCAATGACGGCAGTCGCGACCGAACATGGGAGATTATCCGCGAACTCCATGCTAACCGTATGTACGAGGCATCAACATGTCGCGCAACGTGGGGCACCAGAATGCCATTATGGCAGGTATGATGACAGCCCGTGAATGGACCGATGCTGTCATTACCCTCGATGCTGACCTCCAAGACGATATCGAGTGTATTCCCCAAATGGTCAAGGACTTTGAGGCTGGCAACGACATTGTCTATGGTGTGAAGGTATCGTGCGAAGCCGATTCCTTCATGAAGAAGTTCGCAGCCCAGACCTTTTATAAGATACAGCATTCCATGGGTGTGGAGAGTGTGTATAATCATGCCGATTTCCGTCTTATGAGCCGTCGTGCCCTCGATATGCTGTCGACATATAAGGAGTACAACCTCTACCTGCGTGGTCTGATTCCGATGATTGGCTTGAAACACTCCACTGTCGATGATGTTATCAGCGAGCGCTACTCCGGCCAGTCGAAATACACAGTTCATAAGATGATGCACCTCGCCCTCAACGGCATCACAGCCTTCTCTGTGCGCCCGCTGTATGCCATCTACAATATCGGTATCTTGTTCCTGATTGTAGCCTTCATGATTGCCTGCTATGTCGGCTATTCCATATTTTTTGGCCATATAGAGCCTGGTTGGGCTTCACTCATACTCTCCATTTGGATTGTTGGTGGTTTTATCCTCATCTCCATGGGCATTGTCGGTACTTATATCGGGCAGATCTATTCCGAAACCAAGCGCCGCCCGCGTTACCACATCCAGGAAATACTCTCTCTTATTTTGATTCTTCTTACTATTGTAGCAAATTGACAATCATTGTACGATGGAGATAAAAAGGGACAGCTATCTGAACCAACTGGTCAATGCCAGACAGAATGGATTCATTAAAGTAGTAACCGGACCTCGCAGGTGCGGAAAGTCATATTTGCTGAAAACTCTGAAAGTACCTTCTACCTATCGAGGCATGCGAATTGTCTATTCGTATGATGACGGCTTCCATGATGATTTCAACGTCAGCGAGGAGCTGAATATCGAATATTATGACTGATTTCGATTCCATTTGGCGCATTTTAGTGCTATACTTCTTGTTATTCTCGCATATTTTCGCTAATTTTGCACTCACTGTTACAATACTTTATGATTCAACGTAGATGCCAGAGCAGCGGACATATATTGCCATTGATTTGAAGTCGTTTTATGCTTCAGTAGAGTGTGTGGACAGAGGGCTTGACCCGCTGACCACAAACCTCGTAGTGGCAGATGTGAGCCGTACTGAGAAAACAATATGTCTGGCAGTGTCGCCATCTTTGAAAGCATACGGCATCGGTGGAAGGGCGCGACTCTTCGAGGTGGTCCAGCGGATGCGGGAGGTGAACTTTGAACGTCAGAGCAAGGTGCCAGGTCATCGTCTGACAGGAAAATCTTCATCCGATATAGAATTGAAACAGCATCCGGACTGGGCTGTTGATTACATCGCAGCACCGCCACAGATGGCACACTATATTGAGGTCAGTTCGAGAATATACAAGACTTATCTGAAGTATATAGCGCCAGAGGACATCCATGTGTATTCCATCGATGAGGCGATTATGGATGTGACGGCTTATCTTGGTAGTTATAAGCTGACCGCTCATGAGTTGGCGATGAAGATGATTCGCGACGTGCTGAGTCAGACAGGCATCACAGCTACGGCTGGCATCGGCACAAACATGTATCTCTGCAAGGTGGCAATGGATATCGTGGCCAAAAAGATGCCAGCCGACAAGGGCGGAGTACGTATCGCAGAACTGGATGAAATGTCGTATCGCCGAGAGCTTTGGGACTATCGCCCGATAACGAAGTTCTGGAGAGTAGGACGCGGTATTGCAGAGAAACTGGCTCCTTTTGGTGTTGACACAATGGGAAAACTGGCGCGAATGTCTGTGCAGAATGAGGAAACGCTCTACAAGCTTTTTGGTGTGAATGCCGAACTGCTGATAGACCATGCCTGGGGCTGGGAACCGTGTACGATGGAGGCAGTAAAAGCATATCGGCCTGAGACGAACTCCTTTAGCAGCGGACAGGTGCTGCAGGAACCTTATGATTTCAAAAAGGCCCGTGTGGTGATACAGGAGATGGCAGAGGGTATGGCACTCGACTTAGTATCAAAACGATTGGTGACAGACCAATTGGTGCTGACCGTCGGTTATGATGCGGAAAACCTTACACGTCCTGAGATTCGAGAGAAATATCATGGCGAGATAACCAACAACTATTACGGCAAGGCTGTGCCGAAACACGCTCACGGCACATTCAACTTCGACAAGCCCACTTCGTCATCGAGGCAAATTATGGATGGCGCAGCTGAGTCGTTCGACCGCTGTGTGAATCCAGACTTGCTGATTCGCAGGCTTAATCTGACCACGAACCATGTGGTATCGGAGGAATCCATTGCTGCAAAGGAAAATGCGCCACAGCAACTTGACCTCTTTACAGACTACGAGGCTTTAGAAAAGCAGAAGCAGGAGGAAAAAGCAAAACTCGACAAGGAGCGCCGGATGCAGGAAGCCCAATTGAAAATCAAACAGCGTTTCGGCAAGAACGCCATCCTCAGAGGTCTGAACTTCGAGGAGGGTGCCACCGCCAAGGATCGCAATAAACAGATAGGAGGACACAAGGCATGAACCGATGGAACAGCGAGAGCCATCAGGCTCGCATGAATAGCCGAGTTGTGACAGAGGAAGACGAAGTCAATCACGACTACGACGACATCATCAATCTACCGCACCACATCTCAAAGCGTCACCCACAGATGTCGATGTGGAACCGTGCAGCCCAGTTTGCACCCTTTGCCGCATTGACTGGCTACGAAGATGCCATCAAAGAAACGGCACAGGAGAATGAAAGCAGTTACGAAGCTACAGCGAACGACGAATGGCCATTGAACTGGAATGAAAGATGATTAAAATGAACAAACGGAATGGGTATCTGATATCAAAGGCGCTCCACACATTTATGTGGGCTTCGATCCTGTCGTCGGTGGCACAGCTGCTGTCGACGCTGGTGGATGCCGTTGTAGTGAGTAACCTGATCGGCCCTGATGCCATCTCGGCAGTCAATGTGTCGGTACCTGTAACTACACCATTTGTGGCAAGACCTTTAGTGTTGCCGGACTGGTCACCGAATCAGAGGTCTGGCCTCATCTGATCAAATTCCAGTTTGTGCAGACTGACGACGAAACGATTCAGTTGCGAGGCCTGTGTAGTGCCGATTCCAACCCGGAGGAGGTGCTGGGCGGTCTTAGCAAGCACTTGAAACAGTTCCTCCTCCAGCATGGCTGTCCTGATGCCAAGGTGGAATGGTCTTTGGAACCCTTCATCCCCAATCAGCGCGGAGGTAAGATACCTGTGTATGTAAAATTGTAGCCATCAGGACCGTGTGTGCAAATATTATTGAGGATTTGTTTGTCTGTTTCGGTTATATTTATTACTTTTGTACCCAAAATTATAACGTATGGCGTATGGTAAAAATAGAATGGAAATTATTATTACTGGTAGCATTCCTGGAATGCGGTAGTATGGCGAATGCACAGTTGCCGAATGAGAAATTCGGTAAACCGTCAAGTATGGAATGGGACTTTAACGGCTGGGGTGATGCGATTCATGCCGACGCAATTATCCTGTGCAAGACGATGAAGGTGACCTATCAGCTTTCTGACCAGGTATTCAACAACAATCAGTCTGAATCCGATCTCAGTGCTGCCAATATTGACGATTTCGGCAAGAACCAGATTGACGAGAGTAATATTTTGGTCAATTATGAGTTCCGACTCCGTACAAAGATTCTGAAGCCCGAAGGTGCCAAGCATGCCAATATCGACATCACCTACTTCAGCTCCGATGATGACAAGATGATTGCCGACGAACTGTTAGACCTGAAGATCAAGGTGTTCACCAAGAACGAGAAGGGAAAGGTGGAGAAAAAGACGGTCAATACCGACTCTTTCGTCAAGGAGCGTGTTGACAACAACTATATGGTGCTGCATGTGGTGGTGCCTGATGTTCAGCCAGGCAGCATCATTGAGTATCAATACAACATCACCAGTCCTCGTCCCCACTTCCTCTACGACTGGACATTTCAGGAGTGTATTCCTACTGTCCGCTCAAAAGCCGACATAGACATACCAGCCTTCCTGCAATTCAAGATGAATGTCCCCATCAACAAACTTATCACATCGGGCGTTGAGGTGGGCCATCTGGCTTACGATACCAACAGGGCTGACCTGAAGAGAGGTAAGACTTGTGTCACGAACCATTATAAAATCGTTGGCGACTATATTCTTCCTGAACCTGAGGGAGAGAAGATAGCCGTCTTTACCAGTCAGATTGTCAAGCCTACTGTTACCCCTCCTGCGTATATACCAACAGACCGTACGCATCTGAAGATCCAATAATAACGGAAATGCTACAGAGACCAAAGAGGCTTCTGTTTAGGGGCTGATGCAATAAACCCCGTACTTTTTCGTTATTAAGTAGGTGTTTAGACGTTATTCCATAATACTGCTTCTGTCTCTGGCCGCTGTGGCGGCCAGGGCTCAGTATGATGTGTCGTTCAGTCATTACTGGGCGATGGAGCCTTCTTTCAACCCGGCTGCGGTGGGAAAGGAGTCCAAATTGAATGTGGCAGGCGCTTATGCCACCCAGTTGGCTGGCTTCGAGCATAATCCGAAGACGATGTATATAGGTGCGGATATGCCCGTCTATCTGATGAATAACTATCACGGAGTGGGTCTTCAGATCCTCAACGACGCTATCGGTCTGTTCTCTCACAAACGCTTAGGGGTGCAGTATGCTTTTCAGCCGCGGCTGTGGGGAGGCACCATGAGTGTGGGCATCCAGGCCTCATTGCTCAGTGAGACTTTCGAGGGTTCCAAGCTGGAACTGATTGACGATAGTGACCCTTTGTTTGTCAAGTCTGACATCAACGGCACGGGCCTTGACCTGAATGCAGGCATCTATTATAACCATCGCAACTGGTATGCCGGTGTTTCTGTGACTCACCTGAATTCGCCGACGGTGGAATTGGGGGAAAAGAACGAACTGAATGTCTCTTCGGCCTATTATTTGACAGGCGGATACAATATTCGGATGAAAAATCCGTTTCTTACCATACACACCTCCTTTTTGGGCCGTACAGATGGTGTTGCCTGGCGGGCAGATGTTACGGGGCGCCTGAAGTACACTCATGAGAAGCGGGTGATGTATGCAGGATTGTCGTATAGTCCCACGAACTCCGTGACGGTACTCATTGGCGGAAACGTCCGCGGTATTCATCTGGGATACAGTTATGAGATCTATACGACGGCCATACGGATCGGCAACGGGAGCCACGAGCTCTTTGTGGGCTACCAGACAGACGTCAATCTCTTTAAGAAAGGCCGAAACCTGCATAAGAGCGTGAGGATCCTTTAAAGGTAAAAGGGTAAAAAAATAAAAAGGTAAAAAAGGAAAATAGTAAATAACGAAGATATGGAAAGGAATGTAAATAGGAGGAAGCAAAAAGGAATGACGGCGAAAAGGTTCTTACCTTTTTACCTTTTTACCTTTTTACTTTTTTTGTTTTCGGGTTGCTTCGGCGGCAAACTGGCTTCGTCGGGAGGTGGAGAGGTAACTGGCGCAGGAGGCCGTGCGTTCAGTGAGCCGACACCTTACGGGATGACGCTGATTAAGCGTGGTCATCTGAAGATGGGTATGGAGACAAACGACAGCCTCTGGGGTCGTAAGACACCGTTGCGCGACATTTCCGTCGACGGCTTCTGGATGGACGAGACCGAGGTGACCAATTCCAAGTACCGTCAGTTCGTGAACTATGTGCGTGACTCCATCCTCAGGGAGCGTCTCGCAGAAGTCGATGAGACCTATCGTACGATGAAGACGGATAAGGAAGGCAACGAACTTGGTTCCGTGCTGAACTGGAAGAAGCCTCTGCCGCGTAAGCCCAGTGAGGAGGAGCAGGAAATCATCGACGGTATCTATGCCACGAATCCCGTGACGGGCGAGAAGATGCTCGACTGCCGTCAGATGAACTATCGCTATGAGGTCTACGACTATACGTCCGCAGCCCTGCGCCGTAACCGTCTGGATCCAGAGGAGCGTAATCTGAATACCGATATCGCCGTCAATCCCAACGAGGTGGTGTGGATCTCGAAAGATACAGCCTATATCGACGACGAAGGGAAGATTGTACGTGAGACTATCAACCGTCAGCTCTCAGGACCATGGGACTTCCTTAATACGTACATTGTTAATATATATCCTGATACCACTTGTTGGGTGAACGACTTCCCCAATGCTGATAACGAAATGTATATGCGCTATTATTTCTCCAATCCCGCCTACAACGAGTATCCCGTGGTGGGCGTGACGTGGGAGCAGGCCAACGCCTTCTGTCACTGGCGCACGGAGTATCTGCTGAAGGGCCTGGGCGCTGCCGCCCGTTTCGTACAGCGCTACCGCCTGCCGACAGAGGCAGAGTGGGAGTTTGCCGCCCGTGGCAAGGATCAGAACGAGTTCCCGTGGGATAATGAGGATGTGGCCAGCGGTAAGGGTTGTTTCTATGCCAACTTCAAGCCCGATGACGGCAACTACACGAAGGATGGTAACCTGATCACGAGTCGTGTGGGTATCTATTCCTCCAACAGCAACGGTCTCTACGATATGGCCGGCAATGTGGCCGAGTGGACGAGCACCATCTATACAGAGGCTGGCGTCGATGCGATGAACGATATTAATCCGCAGCTGAGATATAACGCAGCTAAGGAGGATCCTTATCGCCTGAAGAAGAAGAGTGTTCGTGGCGGATCATGGAAAGATCCCGAATCTTATATCCGCTCGGCTTGGCGTTCCTCGGAATACCAGAATCAGCCTCGTTCATATATCGGCTTCAGGTGTGTAAGAAGCCTCGCGAACTCTACCAGTGAGAAAACCAAGCTGAAATAATAAATGGTAAATCTGTAAATTGTAAATCCCTATGACCACCTATAGTAAATTCAATTTTGTCTATCGTCTGCAGAAATGGATGGACAGCGTGCCAGGACAGACCTTCCTCAATTATGCATATAGCTGGGGAGCCTCTATCGTGATTTTGGGTACACTTTT
>JAEETC010000120.1 GCA_016286585.1 Prevotella sp.
CAAGGCCATCGCGCCGAACCTCCCCCTCAAGGAGATCGGCATCCGTCCGGGCGAGAAGCTCCACGAGGAGATGATCACCCCGACCGACTCCCTCAGCACCATCGACATCGGCAAGTACTATGCCATCCTGCCCTCCGTCTCATTCCGCTATGAAGTCGAAGACTACCTGAAGCACCACCATGGCAAGTTCGTGCCCCAGGGTTTCTATTTCGCCTCCGACAACAACCAGGACTGGGATACCGTCGAAACCCTCCGCGCCAAATTCTCCCAGGTCATCCCCGGCTTCGAGGTCAAGTAACCCCCTCCAAGGCTAAGGTCTTAGGTTCTTGAAGTAGTCGCGGTAGACGCGGGCATCAAAACAGGGACAGGCCTTGTGGACACCCTCCAGCTCACAGTGCCCGACGATCTCGGCATCGGGATAGTCGAACTTCAACGAGGTGAGCAGCGTTTGGAGGGTCAGCTTCTGGGCTGGTGTGCGGGTGTCGGCGGCACGCCCCTTCTCGTCGAGGCCGCCCTCGTAGCAGATGCCGATGGAGTGGGCATTATAATGCCTGGCATGGGCACCGACCATCTCTTCAGGCCGTCCGAAGTGCAACTGTCCGTCGCGGGTGATGTAGTAGTGGTAGCCGCAGCACTTCCAGCCTTTGGCTTTGTGCATCTGGTCGAGCAGCTCCATGGAGATGTGCTGGTTGGGCCTTGAGGCCGTACAGTGCAGAACGATTAAATCAATTTTTCTCATAGTTCATAAAGAATTAGTAAAGTTTAGAGGTTCATGCAGCTCTGCATGAGGAAGGTTGACACGAAGGCGGTAATGACCGTCAGGATAAAATTCGCAATTTTATTAATCGTTTCTCGTTTCATAAAGTTGAAATTTTTAAAAGTTACAATATATTTTGCAGGGCTGCGCCCTGCTGGATCTGTCCTTTTCTCTGGCGCAGAGAAAAGAACTAAAAGAGACATCCACCCCTTCCAAACCTCCCCCTATATTGGGAGGCTTAACACAGAAAATCGCAGAGACCGACGATTTTCTTCCGTTTTGGTATCGCGGGACACGCGATGTCTTTCTTTCGGCTGCCGCACAGAGTGAGCCCCTATGAGGACCTTCGTGCTCTTATCTTTCTCGCTGCTCTTTTCTGCGCCAATGTGAGCCCCTTTCCAAGGGGCGGCGACAGCAGGGATGTAGGAAATCATGGCTCGCCCGTAGGGCACAGGCTTTGCGAGCCATACCAAAACCCTGATGTAGGGTGGTCTCCGCCCGGAGTCAGTTACATCCCTTCCATATAGGGAAGGGCTTGGGATAGGTGGATGTCTCTTTCGTTCTTTCTCTGCGCCAGAGAAAGGACAGATCACTCAGGGCAGCGCCCTGAGAAAAAATCAGCCCTGGCCGGGAGTGGCATCAGGATCAGCCTGGGCGACGGCGATGCCATAGGTCGAGATAGGCACCTTCTCCTGATACCGCTTCTCCTTGCCGGAGATCACCTTCTTGATCGACTTCACGACGTAGCCCCATTCGAAGATACAATAGTCCTTCAGAGCCTTTGAGGTGAGCTTCTCACCCTTCGTGTTCTCGGGCTGGAAATTGAGGTGAATACCGTTGATCATGGCAGCAGGACCGCCGGAGATGGCATCCGTGATGTTGGCCTTACCGAGCTTCTGACTGTTGACTGCCGGGGTGAACGTGCCGAGGCCGTCGAGCTTCACGGGCTGACCCTGGGCAACGAGTTCCTTCATACAGTCGACCATCTGCTTGATGACGAGCTCACACATCTGTTCACTGGCAATCTTACCGTGCTCAGTCATGTGTCGGCAGAAGCCTTTCAGGTTAATTGGTTCTTTACGATCGATCTCGGCGAAATACTTGCCGTAAGCCGTCGAATCGTCATTGGTGTTTTGGCGAAGATTAATCACCATTGGAATGTTTGAACGAGCCATTTTTTTTAGTTGAGAGTTGAGAGTTGAGAGTTGAGAGTTAAGAGTGTCGGGGTGAGGTAAGCGGGAGAAAGGTGCCTGGTTTCTCCGAGAAAGGTCTAACCTTTCCGGCAGAAAGGGCTAACCTTTCTTGGGCCCATCCGCGTGGTCACTTTGACATAGTACGCTGCATCCTGAATGCAATTGCAAAGGTACGACATCCCGGAACGCCATTGGCGGGTTATGGCAGGTTAGCATAAAGGAAAATCAGAAATCAGGCGGAATTTCGGTCACACGCGTCCATTTGCCATTGAAATAAGTCGACAGCTGCAGTTCCCGGATCAGATTCCGATAGAGCGGCGACATGGTGGCGGCCTTCGGGTCCTGCAGTTCGGGAGGCAGGTCGATGCAGTAGTCCTCGCAGACATACTTCACGGCCTGTGGCGGCAGTAGCCTGGCGTGAGGGTTGATGCCCATCTCTTCGAAGATGTGGCGACGGGAAGCAAGATAGCGGGAAAAAGTCCTGTCGGAAACCCCCGCAAGTTTGGCCAGCTGACGTTTGCTGACAAACCGATGACGGTCATAAATATTAATCATGTTCTTATGTCAATAAAAAGGCGCCGAGGTCGATGCACTGCTCTTTCTGTGTGGGAGATGCCCGATCCTCGAGCAGGCGGCTGACAGATATGTCGATGCCATACTTCCGGGCCTCCTTCGCCACGGAGAGCCAGAGCAGATAAGTGTCACCCGTCGGGTCGGTGGCAGGGAAGCAGACGACATGATGCCCCTTGAGTGGCAGGAACAGCCGCTCGTTGAGGTTCGCCAGATACCCAGTCGCCATCCACAGATACTTCGGGAACCGTTCACTCAGCACCACGCATGACCGCACCGACTCCACCACACAGATAGTTTCTGATTGTCTCGCTGAAATCGCTGAAATCGCAGATATTTTGCTGCGTATGGCAAACTTCAAAGGAGTTCTTTCTGCGCTTTCTGCGCTTTCTGCGAGACTTAATAAATCTGCGCTTTCTGCGCTTTCTGCGAGACTTAAGAGATGCTGGCCGAAGAGGCAGTGCTGCGGGCACCACTGCCGGTCGATGAGCCCCCGCTCCTTCAGGAGCACCGACGCCCACGAGTCGCCGACCATGCCGTCCCTGACCCGCTGCCGGTCATCAATCATCCAGAACACCGTCTCGTTGCTACGGCTCCTGCCGAGCAGATAGCGCTGGGCCGCCCGCCGCATACCATCCTGAGAGATCAGCCCGGCAGTCACAGACTCCTGGCAGAAGCGCGAATCCGTGCTGAGCATCTTCCCGACCATCGGTTGCAGCAGCTGTTCCGTGGTCAGAAAAGACGCCCTGAGATGTCGGAACGAGTGAGAAAACAGTTCTTCGAATTTCATAATTGTTGAAAGGATAGGGAAATGAGGGGAGGCTCCACCTCTTTGGAGCAGCCGGAGCCCCCCTCTATGGCCCCCTATAAGGGGGGCCTAAAGAGGAGGGGCTGCTCAGTAGGGCGGCGCCTCGTCCGTCGGCATCAGGTCGAGCTCGACCGCCGGCGTGGCCTTCGGGGGCAGCGTCCAGACGCTCTTACCGTTGCGGTCCCGGGTGTTGATGATCACCCGCTGGTTCTTAGCCTGTAGGAAGAGGTTGTTCCAGTATCCCGTCTCCTTACAGCCGAGCACCTCCATCGCTTTCTGCTGCAGGGGCGTATAGAAGAGCGGTCCGTTTTTGAGCACGTCATAGAAGAGGCTCCTGATGTCAACGGTCATTTCACCATCGGTCCAGTTGACATACGCATCGTTCATGTGAGGGTAGCTCTTTTTCCCAGAAGCGTTGTCGGCAGTGGTCACCGGTCCGTCTGAATGATGCGGCATACCATCGTCGTCGACCACGAAATAAAGCAGTTGGTCCATGCGGTATCGGCGACTGAACACCTGCTCCACGGCGAAGATGATCTCCGGTTTGAGCAGCTCGCAGGCATACACCTCGAACGACTTGTTGTTCAGCTCCGTGCCAATCCATCCCCTGGGGTTGCGGTCTTCCGCTCCCTTGTTCTGGTGGATGGCGCATACGATACAGCAGTCATACGCTTGAGCCGTCTTCATCAGGTTCTCAACGACGTCCTTCACGGTGGAACCGTCGTTGATGTCGCGGATCAGGTCGCAGATACCATCCACGACCACCAAGTCGGGACGACAGTGGTCGACGGCACGCTCCAAGAGTTCCATACGTGCTGAGAAGTCCAGGCTGCGCGAGTTGAAGATGTCGTACATCTCGTCTTGGAAACAGCCCTGCCCGTCGGTGGCCATCGGTCGGATCCTGTCGGCGATGATCTCCCGGGTGCTCTGTCGGCACTGCTCGGTATCATACCACAGGCATTTCAGCGGCGTCGAGTCTGCTGCCCGTCTGATGCCAATGACATCCTTGTCCGCGGTGCAGGCGGTCATCAGCAGCGAGAGAAAGAACGTCTTTCCCGACTTCGGCTTACCGGTGACGGTCACCACCTCTCCCCTCGGGAAGCACGGTTTGCCGAGCATGTTAAACAGGAATTCCAATGGTGGTAGGTCCATGTCAGGCGTAATGCGTAGCTTTTGGAGCATCTCCAGCATTTTAGCTTTCCGTCGCGCCTCTTCCCGTTCTTGCGGAGTCATGGCAGCCATCTCCACCTCCGCTTCTACCATTTGATTACTTGTCTTGTCCATAATTAATCAGTTTTATCTGTGTAATCTGCGGTTTATTATTTTCTGTGATTTCTGTGATTTCTGCGTGACATAATATATCTGTGAGATCTGTGTGACAAAAATAGCAATAATATAGCAAGTAACCAAACAATTGCCCTATAGCAGATTAGGGCAGAATTTAATATAATCAAACAAACATTTATGGAATTTTACAATGATTTAGAACTCCGCAGGCAGCTCTCCGAAGCCATGGTGAGCCGCTTGCACGAACTGAAGGTGACCGAGTCAGCCTTCGTTCGCAGCGAAGGTCTCTATCACGGGACCTTTGCCAGTATCTAATCTGGAAAGTATCCGAAGTTCTCCAAGCTCCGGATGATGTTCGCCGCCCTCTCCCGAATCGGCCGTGAGCAAGTCCTCAAAGGCCGTCGCACCCTCCGCGATTGTGAACAATGGGAGCACCGCCTCCAGCATCTCCTCCTCCCCCCCGCCCCAATTCCATAAAATGAAGATGATTCCTCTCTGCGCCAGAGCGCTCGGCTTTGCCGCTTGCCGCTCGGCTTTGCCGCTTTCCACCGAAGGGACGAAAGAACCAACGGGACGCAAGAATGAATGAAAAAAATGAATGAAAATATGTTTTCTTTGTTTGAAGATGGCTATTTTGAGGACGCAAGAATCAAACGAATAAGAAAGATTCGTGTAATTCGTGTTCAAAAAGAAAAACGATATAACAAGATATGACTCAACTCAGTGATAAAGACCGCAAGGCCCAGATGGCCGATATGAAATCCTTTGACGAGCAGATGCCCTGCGTAGGAATTTTCTGGTACGATATGGAAACAAAATCCTTCTTTGGGGTGCGTAAAAAGGAAATCACGCCCAAGATGGTAGAGGAAGCCGCAGAAAAGGGTGTCCCCTTCATCAACTATCCCCACCTGCATCGGCAGGTATGGATGAAGGAGTACTTCCGTGCTCAAGCCAAGAACGAGGAAACCAAGTTCACTGGCGACTATACCCAAGTACCCCGTGGTCGTGTCGCTTGGAACGTCAACAAGTTCATTGTCCTCGTAGGCCGTTGGGCAGAACCTATTCAGGAAGAGCTCACTACACTTATAGAGCAAGAATTCGCGCTCCCGTATTTCGAATTTGTCTATGACCCCCATTGGGATCTCGGTCATGGCTGGTCTGGCGACATGCCCAAATAATCTGGGGTTTCACACCCCATACCCCGTGGTGTTTTTGCATGGTAATAGATTATATAAGACTGCGATTAAGCGAGTACAGACGAGAGCTCGCTTTCAGTCTGTCGAACCGATGGAACAGCGAGAGGAGAGCAAAGCTTGCTTAGGCTATCCCGAGTTGTGACAGAGGTCGATGTAATCATCGTGAGCAGTCTCGACCGCAGGTCAAGGTTTTAATCCACGCGCCAGCCGATAAACAATCAATGGCTCACCCTTTAGGGCGAAAGCTTGGATTAGGAGGAATAATGATGGATAGACTGACAACGAACAAACAGTATGACGAGGCAAAGGCCCGTGTCGAGCAGCTGATTGCAGAAGCAACTGCAAAAGGCCTGCTTGAACCCGATATGGATAACGACTATACACGGGAGATTTCCCTGTTGAGTCAGCAGATGGCTGCTTATGAGGACAGATGACTGGCCGCAGACGCATATCTATGTCCTTTGCCAAGCGCCTCTACTCCAAGCTCGGCATCAATGCCGATCTCATCCTTGAATACGCATAAAAGTCCCTATAATATGGCAGAGTTTCAGATTAAAATTTCTCAAGAACAACATGCTATGTTGCTCTCTTGTTTAGGCAGTGAGGAAGCCATTCATGAATACATCCAGTCCTATATAGACAGGAAAATCCAGGAGATCCTAAATCTTAAGGGAACCAAGAAAGATGGACCTCTCAGAACCAACTGTCACAGTTCCTGAAAGGATTTAAAGTAATTCCCACCCTAAACGGTTTTCACAGATTCTTTTGCCGCTTATAAAAAAGTCCGTTAAGGTTATAACGAGCAAGAACCATGACTCACGCTGATTCTATATGGGCAAAAGCCCTTGAGTCGCATTCTGACAGTTTGCAGAGTAAAGTTGATTTACTGCAGGCAAAACTTGATGGTTTGCAGGACAAGACAGATCTACTTTATAATGTTATTGAACCTGCTAATAGTAGTATAAGCAACCAGCTTACTACTATTTCCGTAATTTTAGGTGTAGTTGGTCTTATTATTACGGTCTTTGGTATATGGTTAAGTATCCATATTAGTAAGAAGAAGAAAGAAATTGATGAAATTGCGAATACTGTAGAGAAAGAAAAAGAATCTGTGATAAAAATGGCCAAGAAAACAGAAAAACTTGACCAGCATATACGTAAAAATCTAAGCGACCTTTATAAGGATCTTCGAAACGAAGAAACAAATGCTCTTCTTGAGAGACTTATTATAGAGCCGCGAGATATTTCAAATCTATCTGATTTACTTCTAACAAGATCTCTATCAGAGGAAGAATTCCCTAAATTGAAAGATGCTTTCTTAAAGTATCTTGAAGAACAAGGCGACCAAATAGAAGTAGTCACAGCCAATGGTATTGGTAGTGAGAATTATTTAGGATTATTATTTCAGCATTTCTTTTATAGAAGTATAAAGGATGACTTTATTAGGCCAAGACTGATTGATCATTTTCATCAATTATTTGAAATGGCTTTTAAACGTGACATGATAAAGTCAACTGAAGATTTATGCAAAGCCCTATCTGATGAAGACTCATCTTTTAACAAAGAAGATGTATTGGTTGACTACCTGAAGGCTCTCAACAATTCTAAACATAAGTCTTTGTCAGAACTGAAGAATATTTTTGAACAGAATATAACCCCTCAATCACTCTTACAGAGTGCAAAAAATCGCTGTACTGAAGATCAAGTATATTTAGAGCTCTTTGGTGTCACTTCACCTGACGGTGGCGAGACCACTCCTCAGCAGAATGGAGAAAACTAGATAAAAGGGTTTCACATGTTTTTGGACGCTTACAATTGAGTGCTTACTAAAATAGTATCTGTATGCATATTGAAAGTCTTCACGTTAACAATGTTGGACCGTTCGACCAATTAGATGTAGAGTTCAACCGTAAGCGTCCAATTTTCACATCTTGCATAGCTCCGAGCTAACCGCTACCTTTGCACGACCTTTTTTTAAGATTATGTGCAGTAGTGAAGATTGTGAAAAGCTGTGGTTCCTCTACAAACTTGAGGGCGAGCCTAAAGGAGTTTCGATAGAGCAGTTCTGCATCAAGCAGGGCGTACCCTATCAGGTGTTCAACAAATGGTTCCGTAATCGAAAGAAACGGATTGTGCCGGTTGAGATTGTCGGTCGTGATGAAGATCTTAAGCCAGCGGACAAGCCTGACGAGAAGAAAGTCAGCGCACCCCCAAAAGGAGCACAGGTCAGGTATGTAAAGCTGATCTTCGGGAACGACTTGAGGATTGAGAAGAAGAATGACTTCATCAATTTCATATATGGTCAGCTTAAGGAGAGGGAGGCTCAGAACGAAGCCCTCCACTCTAAGCTCGACGCTCAGATGGAGCGATTTGACAGGCTGCAGGCCTCGCTCGATGTTATCAGTCGCCAGCTTACCGAGTCGAACAAGATGAAGGAAGTCCTGCAGAAGGGCTTTGATAATATGCATGTTCAACTGGATCAGATGAAGGATGAACTCGTAAAGACCCAGAAAGAGCTGCGCAAGTCTCAGCGTGAGGCAAAGAAGTACAGGGAGCTGTATGAGGTGCTTCGCGACGAGAAGTTTGTCACCAAGAGCCAGAAGTCGAAACAGAACAGGATCAAGGGACGGGATGATGAAAAAGATGATTGGGACGGAACTACTGCACCAGAGTCTGCTACGCCAACCGAATCCAACACCGACACTGATTCAACCCCAGCTGAAACGGAAAGCCCTTTATCAGAGACCAATGATGAGAGGCAGCCTGAGCCCCGCCCGTACCGTCAGGGAAAGAAATATGAGACGATGCATGCCGATGGAGCCAAGAAAGCCTACAGGTGCGACCGCTCACTGATACCGGAAGGTTGCAAGATTACGAAAGTGGAATTCCGTCAGAGGATACATGAAGAGAAGCGGCTGGTAACCGTACTCTGTGAGTATATCACCTATGTTGATACTGAAGGCAAGGCTCATACGAAATACTTCCCCGTGAAGAATCTTGCAACAGCCATAGTCGGCCAGGAGTCGAAAGAGGAACTCGGCCTCGACGAGGATGTGGAAATGATGGAAGGTGCGGCACCGGAAAGTCTCCCTGGAACCCATGCTACGATAGACATGCTTGTTGAGCTTGTTTTCAACAAATACATGATGGAGACTCCTGTGTATCGCGAGATGACACGCCTGATGGAAAAGCGTTTTAAGACATGCCGCCAGACAGTCCTGAACTGGCTGAAGAAGGGTGCAAAACATCTCAATCACATAATCCCCATACTAAAGGAGATAGCTCTGGAGAAGGACTCCATCGTGCACTGTGACGAGACATGGTGCCGGGTTAAGATACGGGACAAATACAAGAAAGCTTACATCTAGTGCCTGGTGAATAAGTCGGCGAAGATAGTCATCTTCTTCTACGACAATGGAAGCCGTGGGCGTAAGGTTCTGACAGACTTTATCGGTGAGGCGGAGATAGCAGCCCTGCAGTCGGATGCCTACAATGTATATAAGTATCTGGACAGCGAGCTTACCGAGGTAGAGCACATCTGCTGTATGGCACACGTGAGGGCTCGCTTCCTGAAAGCCCTCATCCAGGGAAAGGACGAAAGGGCAAGATACTTTCTCGACAGGATCAATGAGCTATATGCGATGGAAGCCTTTTACAAGAAGAACAAATTCCCGCCAGACAGGATAAAAGAGGAAAGGCACAATGCAAGAACGATAGAGTTAATCACAGAGATGAGGATGGAGCTGACAAGGCTGCTGACAAGTGAAGAACAGAAGAGTGACTTGTTGACAAAGGCCATTAACTATCTCGACAACTCCTGGGATCAAGTCATGGCATGGAGGAACGACGGTCGTTACAACATCGATAACTCAGAGGCAGAACGCAACATCAGGCCGATGACAATCGAAAGATCCAACTCGAAATCCTTTGGTAGCCATGAGGGTGTGGAGAGCTCTGCTGTCTATCACACCATCATAGCCACATGCAAAGCTCAGGCTA
>JAEETC010000121.1 GCA_016286585.1 Prevotella sp.
ATCATCAACGACTATATGGACGAGTCGATGAAACCGTTGCGGCAGCTGCAATACGACTACTACCGCAAGGGCCTCGATGAAATGGCCAATAATGTGGAACGTGGCAGGACGGAAATTAGCAAGGCCATCGAGAGCGGGCTGAAGGTGGCTCATGAGAACAAGCCCCTCAGTCTGTTGCCGCAGATCTGGACCGACTACAAGAAAGACGAACTGAAAAACATCTATAAAGGCAAGGGTACCCAGAAAGAGAAAGAGCGCATCTACGATCTGCTGATGAACATCAATGCCTCGCAAAGCAACACATGGGAAGAAATCAAGAACTAAGACATGCTTAAGCATCTTTATATCAAGAACTTCACGCTGATCGACGAGTTGGACATCGAACTTCGTCAGGGATTCTCTGTCATCACCGGTGAGACTGGTGCCGGCAAGAGTATCGTGCTGGGAGCCATCGCACTCCTTTTAGGGCAGCGTGCTGACCCCAAGACCATCAAGTATGGAGCCGACAAGTGCATTATCGAAGCCCATTTCGACCTTTCGCGCTATGGGATGGACGATTTCTTCAAGGATAACGACATCGAGAACGATCCTGAAGACTGTATCATCCGCCGCGAACTGATGGCATCGGGCAAAAGTCGTGCGTTCATCAACGACACCCCCGTGCAGCTGACGATGCTGAAAGAACTTGGCGAACGGCTTGTGGATGTCCACTCCCAGCACCAGAACCTGCTGCTCAACAAGCAGGATTTCCAATTAGGAGTAGTCGACATTATCGCCGAAGACAGCCAGCAGCTGGCCAAATACCAGGAAATCTTCCGCCAGTACCAACATGTGCGCCAGGAACTGGAGGCACTCAAAGAGCGTATTGAGCGCGACCGTCAGAACGCAGACTTCATGCAGTTTCAATGTGACGAGCTGACGCAGGCTGGACTCGTGGAGGGAGAGCAGGAAGAGCTGGAGCAGAAGAACGACACGATGAGTCATTCCGAGGAAATCAAGAGTGCACTCTATGATGCCGACAACGCTCTGGGAGCTGAGCAGATTGGTGTCGTTGCCAACCTGCGCTCTGCCCTTTCATCGATGAAACGGATAGAAAAGGTCTATCCTGCCGCAGAAGAACTGGTACAGCGCATGGACAGCTCGTATATCGAACTGAAAGACATCTCGGAAGAAATATCCGGCTATCTGGAAGACATCGATTTCGATCCCTCAGAGATGGAAGCCGTCGTCAATCGTCTTGACCGACTCTACGATCTGGAAAAGAAATACCACGCCGACAGCATTGGGGAACTGATAGAGAAACGTGACGAGTTAAGGAAACAACTGGATTGCATAGAGAATAGTGACGAAGCTCTCCATGACTTACAGCAAAAGTTGATTGCGTTGAAGGAAAGTGCTGATAAAGAGGCTGTTGTACTAACAAATATCAGGTCGAAATCAGCCAAGAAGATAGAGAAAGAGATGAATTCCAAGCTCGTTCCGCTGGGTATGCCTAACGTGCGTTTTGCCATCCAGATGACTACCACAGATCTCGACATCAACGGCCAGGACAAGGTCGCCTTCTTGTTTAGTGCCAACGCCTCTACCCCACTCCAGCCCGTCTCACAGGTGGCATCCGGTGGTGAGATCGCACGCGTGATGCTATCGTTGAAAGCGATGATCAGCGGCGCCGTCAAGCTTCCGACGATTATATTTGACGAAATTGACACAGGTGTCAGCGGAAAGATGGCGGAAAAGATGGCGGAGATGATGCAGGAAATGGGTGAACATGGCCGACAGGTGATCAGCATCACCCACCTGCCTCAGATTGCCGCCCTCGGCAGTACACACTATAAGGTTGAGAAAAAAGAAACCGCCACTGGCACGACAAGTAGCATGACAGAACTGACCGCGGAACAACGCGTACTGGAGATTGCCCAGATGCTGAGCGGAAGCGATGTCAGCGAGGCCGCCATACAAAATGCCAAGCAACTGTTAAGATTAACATAAACCATCAAAGAATAATGAAACGTTTAATACTGATACTTTTCACATTACAATTCACCTTCATCGCTTCTGTCGCCCAACCATCATGGGTGAAGAAAGCGACGAAATCGGTATTTACCCTGAAGACCTTTGCCGCCGACGGCTCACTTATCGCCAGCAGCAACGGCTTCTTTACCGGCAGCAATGGCGAGGCCGTCAGTAGCTTTACACCTTTCAAGGGTGCATCGCGGGCCATCATCATCGATGCCCAGGGCAAGGAGGCTGCCGTTGTCAGTATCTTGGGGGCCAACGACATCTATGACGTGGCCCGCTTTCGTGTAGATATCAGCAAGAGTCAGCCTTTGCCAATCTGCCAGACCACCATGTCATCAGGTAGCATGGTATGGCTTCTACCCTATCGCGAGACCAAGCAGATTCCAAACGGTCCCATACGGAAGGCAGAACTGTTTATGCAGAACTATGCCTATTACACCCTGGCATTGGCCTCTCCACAACATACGGAGAGTTGTCCGCTACTGAATGAAGAAGGTGAAGTGATTGCGCTTGCACAGCCATCGGCTAATCCTCAGGACTCGCTCAGCTATGCCATCAGCGCAGTCTTTGCTGACTCGCTCCGTATCACAGGTCTCAGCATGACCAACGCGATACTGCAACAGACCAATATCAGGAAGGAACTGCCCGACGATCTTAAAGAAGCGAATGTTGCCCTTTATATGGCCAGCACAAGGAACGATACGCTGGCTTATGCAGAAATGGTCGAGGAGATGATCCGCAAGTTCCCCGATGCACCTGACGGATACACCTATCGTGCCCAGCTGGCTGCCGCCCGTGATGACTATGCCGCAGCCGATCAGGACATGCAGAAGGCCATCAAGGTGTCTGAAGCGAAGGATGAGGCTCATTACGACTTGGCGCGGATGATCTATAACAAGGAAGTCTATATCCCCGAGCCACCCTATGAGAACTGGAGCCTCGACAAGGCACTATCTGAGATACGTGAGGCTAGCAGAATCAATCCTCAGCCTACCTACAGTCAGTTGGAAGCAAATATTCTCTTCGCCCAGAAAAAATATGAGGAAGCCTATGACATTTATATCCAGTTAACCGGTACCCCATTGAGGAATGCGGAGGTTTTTTTCGGAGCCGCTAAGTGCAAGGCTATGTTGCGTGACACGACAGCCATGATCGCCTTGTTGGACAGTTGTGTCAACACTTTCTCCAAACCATATTTGAAAGATGCTGCGCCCTATCTGTGGGCACGTGCCTCCGCTCGTCGTGAGGTCGGCAAATACCGCGATGCCCTTTCAGACATGAATGAATACGAGAAACTGATGAGCGCCACTATCAACGACAACTTCTACTATATTCGCCATCAGACAGACATACAGGCCCGACTCTATCAGCAGGCACTTAATGATATCGATGAAGCCATCCGGATTAACCCGAAAGAAACACTCTATTATGCGGAGAAGGCTTCTTTGCAAGTACGCGTAGGGCTCTTCGATGAGGCAGAGGCAACCGCCAAGGAGTGTATCTCGATAGAGCCCGACAATAGTGACGGCTATCTGTTCCTCGGACTGGCTCAATGCATGAAAGGCGACAAGCAATCCGGGCTTGACAACCTCAGGAAAGCCAAGGAACTGGGAGACCCGCAGGCTGACGCGTTGATAGAAAAATTCCAATAAAAAATAAATGGACCCTTATCAGAACGGTAAGGGTCCATTATCCATCGGAGGAATCGGATTATTATCCTCTCCATTAACTCTCGATCCTCTGATCTCACCACCATCCATCGGGGCACGATTATCCAGATTCCTGTCTTCTGGATTCTCAAATCGTGTAAATTCACCTCTGAACGTCAGTAATACATCGCCCGTGGCACCCTTACGATGCTTGGCGATGATAATCTGCGCCATACCACGCAAGTCACGTCCATTCTCATCCTGATAGATATGATAATATTCCGGACGATGGACGAAGAGCACCATATCCGCATCCTGCTCAATGGCTCCTGACTCGCGGAGGTCGGAAAGCATCGGCCGCTTTCCTTCTATGCCCTCACGGCCCTCGACACCACGGTTCAACTGACTTAATGCCAGGATGGGAATATCCAACTCCTTGGCCAATCCCTTCAGAGAACGTGAAATGGTGGACACCTCCTCCTGACGACTGCCAAATCGCATGCCGTTAGCATTCATCAGCTGCAGATAGTCGATCATAATTAGTTTTACGCCATGTTCACGCACCAGTCGGCGGGCCTTCGTTCGCAGTTCGAAAACCGACAGACCTGGAGTATCGTCGATATAAAGCGGAGCATCCAGCAGATTATTGATGTGCTTGTCGATACGGTCCCATTCATCGCGTTGTAACTGACCATTCAGAATCTTTGAACCTTGAATCTCACAAGCATTGGAGATCAGACGGTTTACCAGCTGAACGTTCGACATTTCCAACGAAAAGAAGGCCATCGGAACTCTGGAGTCTGCAGCTATATTCTTGGCCATTGACAAGGCAAAAGAGGTTTTACCCATGGCCGGACGTCCAGCAATGATCACAAGGTCGGAGTTCTGCCAGCCACTGGTCATATCGTCAAGCTTATAGTACCCCGTAGAAATACCTGTCAGACCATCGCTATTGGCGGCAGCAGCCTGAATGACCTTCAACGCCTGTTCGATCACCGGATTGATCTGCGTGTAGTCCTTCTTCATGTTCCGTTGCGACAGCTCGAAGAGCGAACCTTCCGCCTCCTGCATCAGTTCCTCCACATCGACCGTCTCGTCGAAGGCCTTTGTCTGGATGACGCTTGAGAAAGAGATCAGCTGACGGGCGAGCGACTTCTGGGCAATGATCTGGGCGTGGTATTCGATATTGGCCGATGAGGCGACCTTTGAACTTAATTCTGCCACATAGCCAGGGCCGCCGACTTCTTCAAGTGTGCCCGACTTCGCAAGCCGTTCCGTTACGGTCAGCACATCGACAGGCTTCTCCTCCATGTTCAGGTCACGGATAGCCGTATAGATCATCTGATGGCGCGGATCATAGAAACTCTCCGGATACAGGAGTTCACAGACAATCGCATAGGCATCCTTGTCGATCATCAAGGCTCCCAGGACGGCATTCTCCACCTCCAATGCCTGAGGGGGCAGATGGCCATAGGTATTATTGACTGGTTGTTGTCTTCTGGATCTTCGTTGGTTATTGTTTTGTTCAGCCATATTTCGTTTTACTATTTTGCATTTTAATCTTCATATCTTTTTCCCCAATAGTTCACCATGCGCTGGTACATTTTCTCCTCCGTCGGGTTGTGCTGTCCGTGCCAGAGGCGTTCGTTCACCAAAGCATCAGGCAAGTATTGCTGATCGGTAAAATGACCTGGATAGTCATGGGGATACTTGTATCCGTCATGATATCCCAGTTCCTTCATCAACTGGGTCGGCGCATTACGGATAGGCAGCGGTACAGGTTGATTTCCCGTCCTTCTGACTAGGTCGAGGGCTGCATCCACACCCAGATAGGCGCTATTGCTTTTGGGTGAAGTGGCCAAGTAGACCGTTGCCTCCGCCAGAGGAATCCGTCCCTCAGGCCAGCCGATTTTCATCACGGCATCAAAGGCAGCATTGGCCAGTAACAGAGCATTGGGGTTCGCCAGTCCTATATCCTCTGCCGCACTAATTACCAGACGACGGGCGATGAACTGTGGGTCTTCCCCACCCTCTATCATCCTTGCCATCCAATAGAGGGCTGCATCTGGATCAGAACCACGAATACTCTTGATAAAGGCCGAGATGACATCATAATGCATCTCTCCATCCTTATCATAGGCCAAAGGATTCTGCTGGAGACGCTGCTCAACGATTTCATCTGTAATTACGACTTCATCCGATGCCTCAGAATCAACGACTAACTCTAAGATATTCAATAGCTTACGAGCGTCACCTCCACTATATCTTAAGAGCGCGCCAGTCTCTTGTAATTGGATGTTTTTCTCTTTCAGGATGCTATCAGTATGGATGGCCCGGTTAAGCAATTTCAGCAGATCATCCTTCTCAAGAGACTTGAGGATGTAAAGCTGACAACGAGACAAGAGCGGACGGATGACCTCAAAAGAAGGATTCTCCGTGGTGGCACCTATCAGCGTCACAATCCCCTTCTCCACAGCCCCTAATAAGGAATCCTGCTGAGACTTTGAGAAACGATGGATCTCGTCAATGAAAAGAATCGGAGAAGCCTCATTGAAGAAACGCACTTTTTGAGCCTTCTCGATGACATCCCTCACATCCTTCACGCCGCTGGTCACAGCCGAAAGCGTATAAAAGGGAGTCTCCAGCCGGTTGGCGATAATCTGCGCAAGCGTGGTTTTCCCGACACCTGGGGGGCCCCAGAGGATAAACGAAGAAATACGTCCTGCCTCGATCATCTTCCGCAGGACGGCCCCCTCGCCCACCAGATGCTGCTGGCCGATGTAATCGTCTAAGGTGCGAGGACGGAGTCTTTCAGCTAGTGGTTGTGCCATATTTTGCCTGCAAAGTTACTCTAAAATGTGAAAATCACAAAAAATATCATCAAAAAACTTGCTAATAAGAAATAAAGTATATAAATTTGCAGAGTAAAAACAAAATAACAATGGCAAGAACAAAGCAACAACAGCCGGAAAGCAATCCGTCACTATCCATTAAGGCGGTGACGAAAAGTAGTGTTTGGGACATTCAGGAGAACGATGTGTTCCGTATGTGGGAAGCTGCATCGAAGGACGCAGAAGTCAAGGAAAATGTCAATCATTACTTGGATATCTTCAAGAGTGCCTTCCTGATTGAGGAGATCAAGGAAGATGTCACGATGGTCAAGAAGAGCTACGAGAAGCGTGGCTATAAGGTGGCTCAGATTAAGTTTGATGAGAACATGCGCTTCGCATGGGCCATCAAGAAAAGACCCATCATGAGAGTCACCGACCTGACCTACGAGAATATCCGTCATATCTCTGCCGCCAAACTGATAGAGGTACTCGACCGCAACTTCGGCGGAGGCTGGGACTCGCTGTCGCAGTCTATCCAGGATATCATCCTCAGCGGCTTTGACATCTCCACGACGACCCTTCCCAAAGACCGTCTGCACAAGAAAGGCGGTATGTACGAGAAGAAAGTTGAGGACGGTTTCGAGGTGCTTGAAGTAGAGAAAGGCGGCTGGGTAGAGGCTATCTTTGCCAAGTTGAAGCCCGAGCAGGAGAAGATCCGCATGAAGTTCTCAGACAAGCCTGATGAAGGGGGCGAAGAGGAAGAGAATGAGGATGACGACTACGAGGTTGAGGACGACTACAGCTCTCATGACGAAGAAGACGAGGAGGTCAGCGATCCCGATGATGACGAGATTACCGAGGACAACTACTCCACGATGATGGATCTCGGCAGCGAAGACCCGGAGGACGAGGCCGCCAATCTGATTGATTTCTCAGAAGAATAATTGTTTAACACCTAAAACCTATAACATGAACATTCCATCCGTATTTTGGTTAGTGCCCATCGCATCGGTGGTAGCACTTGGAATGGCGTATTTCTTCTTCACCCAGATGATGAAGGCTGATGAAGGTACGCCTCGTATGAAAGAGATTGCACTTTATGTGCGCAAGGGAGCTATGGCGTATTTGAAGCAGCAGTACAAGGTCGTGTGTATCGTCTTTGTCGTGCTCTGTGCCCTCTTCGCATTTATGGCTTATGGCCTGAACGTGCAGAACCCCTGGGTGCCGTTTGCCTTCCTGACAGGCGGTTTCTTCTCTGGTCTGGCTGGTTTCTTCGGCATGAAGACCGCCACGTATGCTTCTGCCCGTACAGCTAATGCAGCACGCCAGAGTCTGGATGCCGGTCTGAAGATTGCCTTCCGCTCGGGTGCTGTGATGGGTCTGACGGTGGTAGGTCTCGGCCTGCTCGACATCGCCATCTGGTTTGTGGTATTGAATCACTTCGATTCTGACGGTCTGATTTCCATCACGACCACCATGCTGACCTTCGGAATGGGTGCCTCTACTCAGGCTCTCTTTGCCCGTGTCGGTGGTGGTATCTATACGAAGGCTGCCGACGTAGGTGCCGACATTGTGGGTAAGGTTGAGGCTGATATCCCTGAGGACGACCCACGCAACCCTGCTACGATTGCCGATAACGTAGGTGACAATGTAGGCGACGTGGCTGGTATGGGTGCCGACCTCTATGAGAGCTATTGCGGATCCGTGCTGTCAACGGCAGCCCTTGGTGCAGCTGCATTTGGTGTGGCAGGCCTCGACATTCAGCTCAAGGCTGTCATTGCCCCGATGCTGATTGCCGCTGTGGGTGTGTTCCTCTCGTTATTTGGTATTTTCCTCGTCCGTACGAAGGAAGGTGCTACGATGAAGGATCTGCTTCGTTCGCTGTCACTTGGCACAAACGTCAGCGCCGTGCTCATCGCCATTGCCACCTTCGGCATACTCTATTTCCTGGGTATCGAGAACTGGATTGGTCTCTCGTTCTCCGTCATCTCCGGTCTGGCAGCAGGTGTCATCATCGGACAGGCTACAGAGTACTACACCTCTCATTCCTACAAGCCTACCCAGAAGATCTCTGAGGCAGGACAGACTGGTGCTGCTACGGTTATTATTAAAGGTATAGGTACGGGTATGATTTCCACATGTATCCCTGTGATCACTATTGGTGTGGCTATCATGCTGAGCTATCTGTGTGCCAATGGCTTCGATCTCTCGATGTCTTCTGAGAGTCTGGCTCATGGTCTCTATGGTATCGGTATCGCTGCCGTAGGTATGCTCTCTACGCTGGGTATCACTTTGGCTACTGACGCCTATGGTCCTATTGCCGACAATGCGGGCGGTAATGCTGAGATGTCGCAGTTGGGTGAGGAAGTGCGTCATCGTACCGATGCCCTCGACGCCCTTGGCAACACCACAGCCGCTACTGGTAAGGGTTTCGCTATCGGTTCTGCCGCTCTGACAGCTCTCGCCCTGCTGGCTTCTTATATTGAGGAGATCAAGATTGCGATGACCCGTGCCGGACAGACACTCACGAATGTCGCTGGCGATGTGATCAGCGCCTCCAACGCAACCATCCCCGACTTTATGAACTACTTCCAGATCAACCTGATGAACCCGAAGGTGCTCGTTGGTGCATTTATTGGTGCTATGGCAGCCTTCCTGTTCTGCGGTATGACAATGGAGGCCGTAGGCCGTGCTGCTGAGAAGATGGTTCAGGAAGTACGTCGTCAGTTCAAGGAGATTGCAGGTATCCTCGAGGGAACAGGCACTCCCGACTATGGCCGTTGCGTGGAAATCTCCACCCGTGCTGCCCAGCACGAGATGATCATCCCATCTGTACTCGCCATCATCATCCCTATCGTTGTGGGTTGTGTACTTGGTGTGGCAGGCGTCCTCGGACTGCTGGTTGGCGGTCTGGCTGGCGGCTTCACGCTCGCCGTCTTCATGGCCAATGCCGGTGGTGCCTGGGATAACGCCAAGAAGAACATCGAGGAAGGCGCCTTCGGTGGCAAGGGCTCGTTTGCCCATAAGGCCTGTATCGTAGGCGACACCGTCGGTGATCCCTTCAAGGATACGTCTGGTCCTTCGCTGAACATCCTCATCAAGCTGATGTCTATGGTCTCGATCGTGATGGCAGGCTTAACTGTAGCTTTCTCTTAAGATATTAAATATGTATAAGAAAAGATTTAGATTCATTTTATCTCTGGCACTTGCGATGCTCTGCGGGAGCAGCGTAACGGCCCAAACGGTTCCCGATGCAGGAGAATTCCTGCCGGGACCTCC
>JAEETC010000017.1 GCA_016286585.1 Prevotella sp.
AAAGCGGAGCATCTGCTGACGACCACGGAGAAGGAAGTGGAGGAGATAGCCAGTGAATGCGGATTTATCTCACCCAACTATTTCATCGGTACGTTCTATCATGAGCATCAAATGACGCCAGAGGTGTTTCGACAGAAGAATAGTCGTCTTCGTCAAGCTTTCCGTTTCAATTGAGCGTGACTTGTCCGAAAGCTGCCAGGCGCCAGGTGCGCCCTCCCGTCTCTTTGTAATAAACGAGAACCTGATAGCGGTTCTCTGTCTGGTAGAAGTTTCCTTCTGAGGGCAGGACGCGTCTCGTTCCATGCTCATCTTCCCATAGATATTGGTAGGAATAATAGCCTTGCTTCTGTAGGATGCTGGCCGTGAACAGATCCTCATCGGCATCGTAGGTCATGCGGTAGTTGTCTGCTCGGCTGTCTGTGGTCCAGCGGCCGTCGATGACGATATGTCCGCTTGACGGAGCATCAGCCTTTAAACGATAGTTCACCCAGACATAGTCGCTGGCGGTATCGTTCTCGCGGTTGTCGCTGTTGCGGATGCAGAAGTCGCCGTCGGCATCCTCGTCGTATAGGTAGTTAGGCCGGCGTTCGTTCATGAAGGGGAACACCTGGTAATAGTCTCCGTCCCAGCGGATGTAGTCGATGCCCATCGTGGGGTGTGAGGGGTCGAGCACCTCAAACTTGTGATATTCGTTGCCTGCGTCGAAGATCAGTTCACGGGCGTGGCTCCACTCAAGGCCGTTGTTGGTGATGAACGTGGGCCGTACGTTGCGCCGCCAGTTGTCCTCTCGGCCATTCTGCATCACCACCGTCTGTATCTGCTCCTCAGGACGGATGACCTGTAGGTTACGGTAGCCTACAGACATTGTCAGCTGCTGGTGACGGTCGTTGGTATCGATATCGGTGTTAGTAGTGACGGTCATCGACAACTGCATTGACTGCTCGGTGACCATTATCTCTACCATCAGGACATCATCGTTGCTGCCGTCTTCACGGACATGCAGGCGGTAGTTGCCGCTCATCTTCAGCCGACACAGGTCGTTGGGCAACGAAAACTGATAGTGGGTATAGAGAACAGTGGTATTGATGGAATATTCGAAGTCGTCGATGACGTTGTCGTTGAACCCCGTCAGCCAGTCGCTCTCAAACAAATCTTCCGTCGGCGTCCAGTCAGCTTCGCAACGCTCCACGTGGAGGACGTAGCGGTGATAATCATGCGACAGTTCGTCGAAGCCCACGTCGAGACGGTCCTTAGAGTCGAGCTTCATCACGGGCAGCGCCTGCCAGTTATGGTTCACGACTGCCTGCAGCGACTTCACCTGTGGGTCGTATATAACATTTTTTCCTGCTGCCGTCAATGACAGCAGCAGGAAAAATAATGTTGTGAGTGAGTGTCTCATTACTCGCCCTTGATGGCAGCAACACCCGGGAGCACCTTACCCTCGATGGCCTCGAGCAGAGCACCACCGCCAGTAGAGATGTAGCTAACCTTGTCGGCCAGACCGAACTTGTTGACACAAGCCACAGAGTCACCACCACCGATGAGAGAGAATGCACCCTCGGCAGTAGCCTCGGCAATAGCCTCACCGATAGCGCGGCTACCAGCTGTGAAGTTGTCGCACTCGAACACACCGGCAGGACCGTTCCACAGGATGGTCTTCGCACCTTTGATGGCCTTGCGGAAGTCCTCCTGAGAGGCGGGACCAGCGTCAACACCCTCGAAGCCTGCGGGAACCTTGTTGGCGGGGCAGGTGATGATCTCAGCACCCTCCTTCACGGTCATCGTACCGAAGTCGAGTCCGTTGGTAGCGGTGCAGTCAGAACCGAGCACGAGCTCTACGCCGTTCTTCTTGGCCAGCTCCTCAACGCCCAGAGCCACATCCAGCTTGTCGAGCTCCACGATAGAGTCGCCGATCTCGCCGTCGTGAGCCTTGGCGAAGGTGTAGGTCATACCACCGCAGAGGATGAGCTTGTCGACCTTACCGAGCAGGTTCTCGATGATACCGATCTTCGAAGAAACCTTTGAACCGCCCATGATGGCGACGAACGGACGCTTGATGTTAGAAAGCACGGCGTCAACAGCCTGAACCTCCTTCTCCATCAGCAGGCCGAGCATCTTGTTGTCGGCGTCGAAGTAGTCGGCGATGACAGCGGTAGAAGCGTGCTTGCGGTGAGCGGTACCAAAGGCATCCATCACGTAGCAGTCTGCGTATGAAGCCAGCGTCTTGGCAAACTCTTTCTGAGAAGCCTTCATAGCCTTCTTTGCCTCGTCGTAAGCAGGATCAGCCTTGTCGATACCTACGGGCTTACCCTCTTCCTCGGGATAGAAGCGCAGGTTCTCCAGCAGCAGAGCCTCGCCCATCTTCAGGGCCTTAGCAGCGTCGGCAGCCTTGGCGCAGTCGGGAGCGAAAGCTACGGGCACACCGAGAGCCTTCTCCACAGCCTCGCGGATTTGACCCAGCGACTTCTTGGCGTCTACCTTACCCTTGGGCTTACCCATGTGCGACATGATGATGGTGGCACCACCGTCGGCCAGGATCTTCTTCAGGGTGGGGAGAGCACCGCGGATACGGGTGTCGTCAGTGATCTTACCATTCTCGTCGAGGGGTACGTTGAAGTCTACACGTACGATTGCCTTCTTACCGGCAAAATTGAATTCGTTGATAGTCATAACTTGTTATTATTAATAATGTGAAAAACTTCGTTCTAACGCGAGTGCAAAATTACGATTAATTTTTTAATTAGGGAACGCAAAAGACTCAAAGACGCAAAGTTTTTTTGTGTTTTTAACGGAAAAACCACGCTTCCTTATCTGTGTGTTCTCAAATTGTTATCCGAAGATAGCATACTGTTACGTTCGAGGATCAGCCGAAGAGTTCGCGGAGGGCTTCTTCAACCTTGCGGACAGGGTGGAGCGTGATGTGGTATTTCTTCGCGTCAAAGCCCTGAAGGTTGTACTTGGGGATGATCATATCCGTGAATCCCAGTTTCTCGGCCTCGGCGATGCGCTGTTCGATGCGGTTCACGGGGCGCACTTCGCCAGAGAGCCCCACCTCGCCAGCCATACACCAGCCGTTCTCGATGGGGGTATCGACATTTGATGACAGCACGGCGGCAATCACAGAGAGGTCCATCGCCAGGTCAGTCACCCGCAGGCCGCCTGCGATATTGATAAAGACGTCTTTCTGAGCCAGTTTGAACCCTACGCGCTTCTCCAGCACGGCCAGCAGCATGTTCAGTCGGCGCTGGTCAAAGCCTGTGGCTGAGCGTTGGGGAGTGCCGTATGCTGCCGTTGAAACCAGCGCCTGCGTCTCTACGAGGAAAGGCCGGACACCCTCGATGGCCGAGGAGATGGCGATGCCAGAAAGACCGTCGTGGTCCTGTGTCAGCAGCAGCTCCGAAGGGTTGCTCACCTGGCGCAGTCCGTTCTGCTGCATCTCGTAGATGCCCAGTTCAGAGGTGCTTCCGAAGCGGTTCTTGATGCTTCGCAGGATGCGGTACATATAGTGCTGGTCGCCCTCGAACTGTATGACGGTGTCGACGATATGCTCCAGGATCTTGGGGCCTGCTAGCGTGCCCTCCTTCGTGATATGTCCGATGAGGATGACGGGCACACCAGAGGATTTGGCGAAACGGAGCAGGGCCGAGGCGCACTCGCGGACTTGGGCGATGCTGCCTGCGCTAGACTCCACATCCTCGGTCATAATGGTCTGGATGGAATCGATGACGATGAGTTCGGGCTGCTCGGCCTTGATGTGGTCGAAGATCTGCTCAAGCGAATTCTCGGTGAGGATGAGGAAATTATCATTCTCGCCGCCCAGACGGTTGGCGCGCATCTTCAGCTGATGGGCACTCTCCTCGCCGCTGACGTAGAGGATGCGCTTCTCTGGCATGTGAAGCATCGTCTGCAGCGAGAGCGTACTTTTGCCGATACCCGGCTCTCCGCCAAGAAGCACAATGCTGCCTGGCACGAGCCCGCCGCCCAGAACGCGGTTCAGCTCTTCGTCGTGCATGTCGATGCGTGGGTCATCGTGGTTGGAGATGTCACGCAGGCGCAGTACCTTGTTTTCTTTCACAGCCCTCGACTCGCCCTTTCGCAGCGAGGCGGCGGCAGAGCGCGCAGCCTGTGAGCCTGTGTCACCCGCCACGCGAATCTCCTTGAACGTGTTCCACTGTCCGCAAGCCGGACACTTGCCAATCCACTTCGGCGACTCCTGGCCGCAGTTGGAGCAAACGTAAGCTATCTTGTCTTTTGCCATATCTTTTAATGATGCAAAGATACGAGGAATTTCCGAGAACGCCAAATGTTTTCTCAAAAAAGTGTTGCGTTCAATCAAAATGTTTTACATCACGGAGTGCCCATAGGGTTAACTCCGAGAAAGGTGCCAGTAAACTGGGAGTTTACTTAGCCTAAACTCCGACTTTACCCTATCTAAAGTCCGACTTTACTTAGCCTAAAGTCCGGGTGATAGTAACCCCTTGAATATCAAAGGCTTATGAAATGTGTTAAAAAGGGTTCCGTGGTAGTTAAATTATTTTACATTTTGCGTGATGCCTTCCTCAAAAGATAACAGGGTTGCGTGTGTTTTCGTGACCATTTTCAGGCATAAAGCGTTGGCGGTTTGAGGGAAAATGCGTATCTTTGCACCCGATTATGAAACGACTGATCATAGGAATCGTGCTCATGGGGCTTCTTGCGGCTTGCGGCCAGAGCTATGAGGATACGAAGCGACAGCGGAGAGAACATCAGAAACAGGCTATGCGTGAGGACTCGGCGGCGCTGAAGGTGGCCGTGATGCCTACCCTCGACTGTCTGCCGCTCTTCGTGGCAAAAGACCGTGCGATGTTTGACACCGCTGTGGATATCCGCTTGAAGTTCTTTACGGCCCAGATGGATTGTGATACCGCCCTGCAGCGAGGTAGGGTGGAGATGGCCATTACCGATTTGGTAAGGGCCGAGCGTATGCGCAGGCAGGGCGACTCGATCGCCTATCTCACGGCTACCAATGCTTATTGGCTGCTCATCGGGAACCGAAACCAGCGCATCACCCAACTGAAGCATCTCGACGACCGGATGGTGGCGATGACGCGCTACTCGGTGACAGACATGCTGACGCAGATGGCTGTGGACAGCGCGAAACTGAAGACGGAACGCGTGTTCCGCATTCAGGTGAACGATGTGAATGTGAGACTAGACATGCTGGAGAACAACGAGATGGACGCGCTGCTGCTGACGGAGCCTCAGGCCACGCAGGCGCTGCTGCTGAAGCACCACGTGCTACTCGACACGCGGAAGCTGGATATGCAGATGGGTGCCATCGCCATGAACAAACTGACGATGTCGCATGCCAACCGCCAAAAACAGCAGGAGGCACTCGTGAAGGGCTACAACAGGGCCTGCGATTCGCTGAACCACTATGGTCTGAAGCCGTATTACGACGTGATACGCCGTCATTACGATGTGTCGGAACAAGCCCTGCGCCAGCTGCCAGACAGCCTGAAATTCATGCCTGTCAGCAGACCGCGTGAGAAGGATGTGGAGCGGGCCAGACAATGGTGGCTCAAGAAATGAAATGAGGAACGAAGATGAAAAACGAAGCACTAGACAATATCTTAGACTGCCTGACCGACAGAAATCTCGGGAAAGCGATCGTAGCTGCGGACATTTTCCTGTCCGTACATCCGAATCAGATCAATTTAGACCGGCTGAACGCCATCAGGACCGACTATCAGCGGATGACCGACTACTGGCGGCGCGGATTCAAGGACCCTCAGGTGGAACATCTCTATGATAACATGCTGAAACGCATGTATGTCCTTTACGCTACGATAGCCGGCAACTATGAAGTGAGGCATTCTCCCTTCCTGCAGTCGCTGGCCGACAGGGCGAGGATGACACCGCGTGACTGGTCGCCACAGGTCGTCAAGGAAAGTCTGGAGGCGTATGTCTCAGATGTCGCCCTCTTAGGACTGGGTGCGGCTGGCGGGCAGGCTGGCGAGGTGTATGCGCGTCATCATAAGGAGATGATCGAGCTGTTCGATTTCATCCTGACATCGGGCGTGTGGTCTGACGGCTATGCGACGGCAATGGAGGAGATCGTGCTGTCGCCGACAGTCGACAGCTTCGACCAGCAGTTGATCCTCTCAAGTGTCATGCTGGCTAATATGAATGTGTTTGATATGGCCAAGTTCCGCATGATGGTCCATGTCTACAGTCAGGCCACCGATGAACAGGTGCGCCAGCGAGCCCTCATCGGATGGGTGCTCTCGCTGAACGTCGACATGAACTCCGACATCGCCCTGCTTGTCTACACAGAGGCGGTGGAGTTGGTGGAGAAACTGTTGGAGGATGAGGACTGCTGCCGTGAGTTGGTGGAGCTGCAGAAACAGCTCATCTACTGCATCAACGCCGAGCGCGACAACGCAAAGATACAGAATGAGATACTGCCCGATCTGATGAAGAACCAAGGCTTCCGCATGACGCGCAACGGTATCGTGGAGGAAGAGGAGGATGAGTTGAATGATATCCTGCATCCCGACGAGGCCGAGGAGAAGCTGGAGCGGGTGGAGCAGGCCTATCAGAAGATGTTGGATATGCAGAAACAGGGGTCGGATGTTTATTTCAGCGGCTTCTCACGCATGAAGGTCTTCCCCTTCTTCAACGAGATCGTCAATTGGTTTGTACCCTTCTATATCGACCATCCGGAGATCAGTCAGACTCTGGGAACGATCAAGAAGAGTCGCTTCCTCAGTGGATTGCTCAAGAGCGGTCCCTTCTGCAACAGCGATAAATACTCGTTCCTGTTGGCTTTCAACCAAGTGATGAACCAGATACCCCAGAATCTGCGTGAAATGATGGATAAGGGCGAGGCTATATTTGAGGAGGTCGCTCCTGAGGTGGCCGATCAGCCTGCCTATATCCGGAGGCGCTATCTGCAAGACCTCTACCGTTTCTTCCGTCTGTTCCGACAACGTGAGGCCTTCTGGAATCCTTTCGACCAGGAGAGTCCTGACTATCTGTTTCTCGCGTCATCAGTATACAGGAGTACACATATCGAGCCATTCTTCAACGAGGTCACAGCTTTCCTCATCAAGAAAAGCCACTATAAAGAGGCCAGATATATGCTGAACAACTATAGCGAGAACCGTGAGGACTTCCAGTATTATATGATGGCTGCGCATATCGGTATGAATCCTCTTGGTAACTACGCGAAGGCTGTGGAACTGAAGCCCGACAACGAACGGGCGATGGCCGGCTATGCCAGAGCACTCTTTGACCAAGCGGAATATCAGAAGTCGCTTGAGGCCTATGACAAGCTCCTCACCCTCCAGCCCGATAAGCGAAGCTATCTTCTAAACAGGGCTGTCTGCCTGATCAAATTGGATCGTTACGATGAGGCTGAGAAGATGCTGTTCAGACTGAATTATGAAAGGCCTGATGATACCAACGTGAATCGTGTGCTGGCCTGGGCGCTGACCTGTAACGGGAAATATGAGCAGGCGGATAAGATATACACCCAACTCATGTCAGAAGGGGATTCTTCAACGGACGATCTGTTGAACTACGGGCTATGTCTCTGGTTCAGCGGACATGTCGACGATGCAGCCGACTGTTTCCATCGTTACTTGAAAGAGAGTGGGGAGAAGAAAGAACGCTTCTTCAATCAGGAGAGGTGGTTGATTCATGCCAAAGGCATCACTGAGGCCGAGATTCAGATGATGCTCTATATACTTTGAACCTTTCCTTTATTAGTCCGCTGAGCCAGGTGCCCAAGAGCGGGATGCCTACGCCTGCTATGGTGTAGAGGATCCAGAACAGGTCTTCCTGAGAGTGATCGTGTATTACCATGTGGCAGCCTATCTGTCGCGGGTCGAGACCGTAGTACCAGATCTTCAGCAGACTCACCACTTTGTAGGAGATGATGTGGAAGATGAAGATGTTCAGCGTGTGGTCGCCCGTGTAGACAAGGAAACGTTTCAGCCAGCCTTTCGTACCGTCAATCCAGCGACTGATATTGTAGGTCATCAAGAAACCTAGTAGCGCAGGCACGGGCAGCGAAAGGAACTGGGTGTAGGTAGAGCGCCAGTTCATGTTGGCCGTCAGGTATTTGGAGAACAGGAAGACGATGACGGCAAAGACGAGAGTCAAAGGCAGCGAGACAAACACTCGGTCGGTCGCCTTCTGATAGCGTACAACAAACTGGCGGAAGATATATCCGCAGCCGAAGAAGAAGCAACCCATCATGTCGCGATAGCCGCCCTGAATGAGGTTGATGACACGCAGCCCCTCGTAGGTCTTCCAACCGCAGAGCAGCAGCAAGAGTATGCAAATGAGATAGGGCACAGCTTTTCTGGAAGCCGAAAACCTGGAAAATCTGGGTAATTGACATATTCTTGATATTCCCGCATCCATCACCTTATATATAATAAGGTATAGGATGCTCGCCACGAAGAGTCCGCGGAAGAACCAGAAAGCACCGCAGAGGAAGGCATCGTAGCCACCCATCGCCGTCACGATGGTCCATAGGTTCTGCTGCATCTGGTGCCAGGAGTAGGGGTGAGTGACACCGCCGGCCTCGTTGCCAAAGGTCTCGTTGAGGATGCCCAGGTCGAACATCCAGTTGTGGATAATAAGGAAGAAGACGGCCCATTTGACGAACGGCCAATAGAGTCCCTTCACACGTTTCTTGACGAAAGTAGCTTCATTGTCGAGATATTTCAGCGAGAAGAAGTAGCCCGCAGTAATGAAGAACAGGGGCATGTGGAACTCGAAGATGAATTTGCAGAGCCATCCCGGAGCCTCCGCATGGGCAACGACCATCAGGATAATGGCGATACCCTTGGCGATGGATATGATGGTGTCGCGCTTCATAGCCAAGGGGTGAGGAGGTGTCCGAACCAGCCGCAGAAACGCTTCCAGCGGGAACGGTTCTGGTATTCCTCTTCTGTCAGGAGGTCACATTTCTTGGTGTCCTCGATGAACTTGTCATCCAGCTGGCGTGTCACATCCTTGTCGATGATTAGGGCATTGATCTCGAAGTCGAAGCGCAGGCTGCGGGCATCGAGGTTCGTACTGCCCACCGTGCAATAGCGCCCGTCTACCATCATGATCTTTGAATGGTGGAAGCCCGGACGGTAGCGCCAGATATGGGCACCCCGTTTCATCAGCTTGCGGAGATTATAGTAGACAACGTCGGGTACAAGGGGAACATCGTATTTCGACGACATGATGATATCCATCTTCACCCCTCGCTCTGCACAGCGTTTCAGAGCCTTCATGATAGAGGGCGTGGGCACGAAGTAGGGATTGACGATCTTCACGGAGTCCTGTGCCTGGTCGAGAGCGCTGATATAGAACTGGCGCATGATCTTGTTCGTCACATTGGGTTCACGGGTGGCGATGCCGACAGTCTTGTTGCCAGCCTCTGTGCCTTGAAAATATTTGCCGTCTGTCAGTTCTTCTTTCGCCAGCTTCTTCCAGAAGCGCACGAATATCCGCTGTAGCTCATTGACGGCTGGGCCTTCGATGCGGCAATGCATATCGCGCCATTCGCCCACCTGCTCAGTACCCACCAGATAGTAGTCGGCTACATTCATGCCACCCGTATAGGCGATCTTGCCATCGATGACTACAATCTTCCGATGGTCACGCGGCCAGATGTGGTTCACCCAGGGGAACCGGATAGGGTCGTACTCGTAGATGTCGATACTGTCGGCATGAAGTTTCTGCAAATGCGACTTTTTCAGCGGTTGGTTGTTGGAGTCATTACCGAAGCCGTCGAAGGCGGCACGCACCTCGACACCCTCCTTCCTTTTCTCCCGTAGGATATCAAAGAGCAGGCCCGCGATGGAGTCGTTGCGGAAGTTGAAGTATTCCAGATGTACGCTGCTCTTAGCCTGTCGGATGGCCTCAAACATATCGGCAAACTTCTCCTTGCCCGACATCAGAAGCTTGACTTCATTACCTTTACTGAAGGTGATGCCATATTCGCTCATCTGTCGAAGGATGAGCGAATCACTGGTCTCTGCTTGTGAAAAAATTGATATCAGCAGGAATGCAATGATTCCTGCTGATCTTCTGAGATGTGTCATTGTCTGTGTTTCAGTCTGTATTCGAGTGGTGTCATACCGAACTTCTCTCTGAAGATGCTGATGAAGTTCTCGGCCGTGAAGAAGCCGATGTTCGAAGCCAACTCACTCATATTAATGTTCGTGCGCTTGAGCAGGATGCAGGCGTGCTTCAGTCGCATGTCGCGCACCAGCTCGGCGGGCGTCTTGTTGGTGAGATTCCGTATCCTGTGGAAGAAGGGAACACGCCCCATGCCCATCGCACTAGCCATCTCCTCCAGACTGATCTGACCACGACTCATGTTCTGCATCACGTATTGTTCGATGTTCTTCAGCAGTTGCTGGTCCATTGCGTCGAGCATAGAGTAGTCGGAGAGTGAGGCCTCCTGGTTTTCTTCCGTTTCTTCCTCAACGATGGTTTGCTTAACAAGCTCGTTGTTCTGACGTTTAATAATCTTTGTCTCTACACGATCCATCGGATCATCCTCGTTTTCGCTTCTCTGACCCTCGGCAGCCTTGTCGTACTCGTCCATGCTGATGCTCTCTGTAGCGGTGGTCATACTGGCGTTGCGATCCTCAAGCATACGGGTCTCTGCACCTTCGATGAGGTCGCTGTTCAGCTCGATGGGACCGAGACCGAGAATCTTGTTGAAGCGCATGGTAGCCTCCTGCATGTTGAACGGCTTGGCGAGATAGTCGTCGGCCGACAGCGTGATGTTCTGTGAGCGCATATCCTGTGGGGTCAGCACGCTTTCCGTCATCAGCACGAACTTCATGTTCTGCGTCTTGGGATTCATCTTAATCTGGTTGCAGAGGTCACTACCTGTTATGCCTGGCATATCCTGTTTACAGACAACGATGTCACACTGCATCTCGTCCAGATCAGCAGCAGCTTTCTCTGAACTGGTGTAGGCGAAGAAGTTGTATATGTACTTGAATCTGCTGGTGGCAAACTTCAGGAAGTCCTCGTTGTCGTCGATCATGACTACGGTGTACTTCATGGTTGGTGCATCGAGGGCAGCCCTTGATATGGGGGCGTCAGAGGTGAGGGTCTCGCTGACAACATCTGGTAGGTTGATCTCACCTCGACCGTTGAGTTCCAGACGGTCGTGGACGGCATTCTTCGCCCGTTCCTCAGGATTCTCAAGATGGGTCTGCATATCGCTGACGCGAGTGATGATCTGTAGCATCTGAGAGTGGAGTGCATTGAGCTGTTCGCGTTCCTCGAGTGACTTCTCCTTCTCCGAGAGATTACCGATGATGGACGTCATGCGGGCCATAGGCTGACGCAGATCCTCGCTGGCCGACTTGATCTCCTCGCGCTGGAGCATCAGTTCGCGGATGACGGCTTTCTTCCTGGTCTTAATGACGGAGAGCTGTTTGAGACCGACTCTCCAGAAGTAAATGGCGACAATGAGAAGGATGGCATAAGCGGTGAGCATCCACCAGGAGAGGAGCCAGTGGCGTGCGATGTTGATTTCGAGTACACGTTCCTGGTTGCTGACGGCACCCTCAGCGCTGACGGCTTTCACATGGAGAATGTACTTGCCGCTGGGGAGGTCGCGGAAGGTGACACCGTGGACCAGTGCGTTACCGTTGCGCCAATCCTCATCCTTGCCTTCCATCCAGTACATGAATTGCAGACGCTCGCTCTGATTGTAGTTTCCTGCTGCGAACTTGATAGTGAATGTGTTCTGGTTATATCCCAGTTCCAGCTTGTTAGTCTCGTTGAGGGCTTGCGGCAGTACGATATGCTCGTTGTAAATGTGTCCGGTCATGATTTCTTCCTCACCGATATAGAGTTGTGTCAGCATGACTCGCGGCAGGTCATCGTTATCATCCGAAGCCTTCTGTAGTACCCAGTTCACGCCGTAGAGTCCGCCCAGCAACACGTCGCCATCCTGCTTGGTGATGATGGCACCTGGGTTGAATTCGTTGCTCTGCAGTCCATCGGCGGTGGTGTAGTTATACAACCCGTAATTGGTCGTACCTTCCTCATGGTTACGCTGCACGACGATACGGCTGACACCACTGCTGGTGGTCACCCAGATACTGTGGTTCTTATCCTCAGCGATACCGCATACATTGTTGTTGCTCAGACCCTGTTTCTCTGTCAGATAGTTTAGTGAGTCGTTCTCGAGATTCAGGATGTTCAGTCCTTCGCGCGTGCCTATCCAAATAAGTCCGCGGGAGTCTTGTAGTACTTGTGTGATATAGTTGTTGGTAAACGACTTGATATTAGACTTGTTGCCTGTCAATACGGTTTTGTCTGTGGTCGAGAGGTTCAGGATGACGAGTCCCTCGGCCGTACCGATATAGAGGTCATTGGTCTTGCCGTTCTTATTGTAGAAGAGGCTGGTGATGTTGTTGGTGCTCAGTTTGCCGTTCTCACGTGTATACGAAGAGAAGGTGTTCATCTTTGGATTATACACCTGCATACCGCCGTTAGTGGCGATCCACAGGTTGCCGATCTTGTCGGTGCAGAGGGCGTTGATATGGTCGTCGATAAGTGTGGTGCTGCTGTCGGTAGCTAGAGAGTAAATCTTAGACGTGCCGTTCTTGATGCGTGTGAGTCCGTTGCGTTTGGAACCTATCCAGAGACTACCGTCTGGGGTGGTTGCCATGCACGACACCTTCATGCTGGCCAGAGTGCCTTCATAGCCGATGACTCCTTTGTCGCTGGTGCCGTACCAGATGTTCCCGTTGGCATCCTGTGCGATGGCTGTGACGTCGCCCAGGTGACGGGCCCCGAAGCGGTAGATATATTGTCCGCAGTAGGCTACGCCCGATTTCTCGGTTCCCACCCAAAGCAGGTCTGTGTCATCGACATATACGCTCTGGATGCTTACCTTCTCCTTCATTTGTGGGTTCTCATTGATGTTACGTGGTTGGACGGATTCCACCGCATGGGTATTGACATCCATCTTCATCAGTCCCAACTGGTCACTGCCGATCCAGATGTTTCCGCTGCGATCGCCTGCCATACCGTTGATGTTACGGTCTACGCCGATACCCGTCAGTCCCAGTGAAGCTCCGATCGAGGTGTCCCATTCTGTAGCATTCTTATTATACATGTACAGCGTACCCTGTCCGTAGAGCCAGATGTTGTCCATCTGGTCGGCGAAGGCTTTCAGCGACTTGGTGCGTTTGTTCTTCAGTGTTGGTAGACCCTCTGTTGCCCAAACGGTATGTTGCTGGTGCATGACGTCACAGCATACGAGTTTTCCGTCGTCATAGACGATGACGGCACCGTCGCGGCATTCACTGATGGAGCAGACGACACCCTGCGGGATGCCTTGCGCATCGTTGGTATAGCCAAATTCATACAACAACTGCTGCTGTTGGTTGTAGGCCACGACACCTTTGTTAGGAATGGCACCCCACAGGTTCTTGTGACGGTCGATATAAACGATGCTTGGTATCGTCTCGATACCCATACGGGCAAAGGTCTGTTTCATGTCACGCTCAAACGTCTCCGTTTGGGGGTGATAGATACAATAGCCTGACGAGGTCTCGATGAGCAGGTTGCCATCTAGCATTTCCTGAATGGAGTTGATGTAGCTGTCGTTCAACGAGGAACCGTCCTGCGAGTCGCTCTGGAAGTTACGGAACGTGTAGCCGTCGAAGCGATAGAGCCCTGCGGGAGTGCCGAACCATACGTAGCCCCTCGAGTCCTTCAGGATACAGTTCACCTGACTCGATGTCAGTCCGTCGCGGGCCTCAAGCGTCTTAAACAAATAGTCTGTTGGCGCTGCTTTCAGCGGCAACATCTGCAAAGTTATCACTGCCAACGGTAGTAACAGCATCAATGCGATCAGTAGTCTCTTTATCTTCATATTAATCTTCAATGATTAATGTTTAATGTTCAATGTTATATCATGCACGAATAGTGGTCTACGACGCCCAACAGATGGTTATCGTCATCAATCACCAGCACCGAGTGCACCTTATATTGATTCATGATTTTCTGTATCTCTGTAATCTTTGTATCGGCTTTGACGGTCTTAGGCGTGCGGGTCATAATGTCGCTGACGGTACGATCGAAGAACTCGGCCTGCCATTTCTCCATAGCCCTACGGATATCACCGTCGGTGATGAGACCGACAATCTGATCGTTTACTTCAGCAATGCCTAGTCCGAGCTTGCCTTTGCTCACAAGGATGATAGCCTCGCCCAGATGCATCTCAGGCGGCAGAACAGGTAAGTCTTCCTTGAACATCACGTCCTGAGCTGTCGTCAGCAGTCGCTTGCCCAGCTCACCGCCTGGATGGAACTGTGCAAAGTCGCGTGGCTGGAAATGTCGCTTCTCAATGAGAGCCACAGCCAATGCGTCGCCCATCGCCATCTGCGCCATCGTGGAACTGGTAGGCGCGAGGTTCAGCGGACAGGCCTCTTTCTCTACGCCTACATTCAGGAAACAGGTAGAGTATTTGGCTAACAGCGATTCTGGGTTGCCACTCATACCGATGATGGGAATCTGCATGTGTAGCACCATGGGAATGAAGCGCAGCAACTCGTCGGTCTGTCCTGAGTTCGAGATGGCGAGCACCACATCGTCGGAGGTCATCACACCGAGATCCCCGTGGAACACGTCAAGGGGATTGATGAAGAACGATGGTGTTCCTGTGGAAGATAGGGTTGCGGCGATCTTTGCACCGATGTGTCCGCTTTTGCCAACGCCCGTGACGATCACCTTGCCCTTGCAGCTGTACATTAGCTCAACTGCCTGCTCGAAGCCTTCGTCAAGTTTTTCCGTCAGTCCTAACACGGCTGCGGCCTCGTCTTTAAAACATTGTATGGCTAATTCTCTTGTGTTCATTCTTCTATCAGTTTACTGACGAGACTGTCGAGTTTATCAAGCTCCAACATATTGGCCGCATCGCTGAGTCCTTCGTCTGGGGTAGGGTGCACCTCAAAGAAAAAGCCTGTGGCTCCAAAGGCCTTTGCGGCAAGAGCCATCTGTGGCACAAACCGTCTGTCCCCCCCCGTCTTTCCGTCAGAACCACCTGGGCGCTGAACACTGTGCGTGCAGTCCATGATAACTGTAGGCACGAGCTCCAGCATGTCTGGGATATTACGGAAATCGACCACAAGGTTGTTGTAGCCCATCATGTTGCCACGTTCAGTGAGCCAGACTTCCTTGGCGCCAGCCTCACGGGCTTTCTCTACTGGGTAGCGCATGTCGCGGCCACTGAGGAACTGCGCCTTCTTGATGTTCACCGTTTTTCCTGTCTTAGCAGCGGCCACAAGCAAGTCGGTCTGTCGGCAAAGGAAGGCAGGTATCTGTAGCACGTCGCACACCTCACCAACGGGCTGTGCCTGCCAAGCCTCATGGATGTCGGTCAGAATCTGCAGGCCATAACGGCTCTTGATCTCGCCGAGCATCTGTAATCCGCGCTCCAGTCCTGGTCCACGGAAGGAATGGATAGAGGTACGGTTGGCCTTGTCGAACGAGGCTTTAAAGATGATGGTTGTGCCCAGTTTGGTGTTGATTTCCACCAACTTACGCGCCACAGTGTCAAGCAATTCAGCCGACTCTATGACGCACGGACCAGCTATGATGGTTACTTTTTTATTCATTTTGCTTTGCAAAAATACGCAAATTCCTTTATACCACCAAAGAAAATGGCAAAAATTTTATTTTTCCTTGACAATATGCACGTCTCTTTGTGGGAATGGGATGCTGATGCCATTCGTGTTGAGCGTCTCGTAAATACATTTCAGCACGTCGCTGATGACATACGATCGTCGTGGTGCCTCGGCCCAGATGAACAACTTGAAATTAATGCTTGAATCACCCATCTCTGTCGCCACACACTTCACGGGTTTCGAACGGTCTGTTCCCTGAATGCGCAGTCCGTTAACAGCGTCTTCGATGAGTGTTATCACCTGTTTTATATCAGAACCATAGGCCACCCCAAAGGGCACCACAGCCAGCACGTAGCCGTGATTCTTTGTCAGATTCTTGTAGTTACTCTTGAAGAGTTGTGAGTTCTGATAGGTGATCACCTCGCCGAAGATGGAGTCCACTACCGTCGAAGTGTAGCTGATAGACCTTACCTTTCCCCTTGTACCGTCTACCTCTATCCAGTCGCCCACCTTGATGCGTCCGGCCATCAGTGAGGCACCGTAGTAGAGGTTCTCGATGATATCCTTCGAGGCAAAACCGATACCTGTCGACAATCCTCCTGAGATGGCCACGAGCCATGTGACGCTGATGTTCAGCAGAGATAACGACATCATCAGCCAAATGCCCCATACCAGCACTTGGATGACGTTCCGTCCCATCACCTCTCTCGATGCTGCCGTCGTGGGGTCACGCATCACAAAGTGCATCCGAAGAATGGCCATGATGGTGCGAGAGATGTATTTGAAGAGGAACCACAGGCAGATGACGATCGACAGTTTGAAGATTGATACTTTCAGGTTGTCGAGCTCGATGAAGTTGTAGTTGAAGATGCGCCAGCAAAGATCGCTGAGATTGAACACCTTCGCAGCCCAGTAGATGCTGAGCATCACAGAGTTAACGCCAAGCACGGGCATCGCCACCTGTTCTGCCAGATGGTATCCCCACGTTTTTGTAATAGGCTTTTTGGATAACCCATGGCGCTGGGCGTAGTTCCTGATATAGAGGCTGATACAGGTGATGGTGAGTATGCAGGTGAGCTGCATGATCCACCAGATGAGCAGTTGTACGGCCAATAGTGTGTAACCTGCCCACGAACAGCACACGGAAGCTACGAACACCGTCAGCGACGTGTAGGCATAGAACATGTCAGACCTCGGAACATTACGCTTGTGCTTCTGTATCACAACCCATTGCCACAGAGCGCAGAGCAACAGTATCGGCGGTAGCATGAGGTTTACCAACTCGTTGGGTATGAGTATGATACGACAACCGATGACGATGAATCCGATGGCTATCAGTGGCGAGTAGATACGGAAGGCACTGCGAATCTGTTCACCTCCCACACGTAGCAGCAGTGAGATGAGGATTACACCCAAAAGCCATGCATACTCCACCAGCAGTCCAGATGCCATCACCAGGAAGTTCTGGCCCGTGTTATTCACAAATAGTCCCTGAATCAACGCAAAGGTTACGGTGGTAGTAGCCAGAATCACGGGTGTACGTTTCTTCTTGAACTCCTCTGTGTTGAACTTCTTGGGCATGAAGAAACGGAAGAAGAGCAGGTTGAGTACGATGGCGAGCACTACGAAGGCCGCTATGGCCACGAAGGTTCCGAGAATCCAATAACTGCTCCAGTCGCTGTTGGCGTTGGCATTCAAACTGTATTTCTTTTTCACAGCCTCTGTAAGGTTGCGCCAGTTGCGTCCGAAATGGCTTAACAGCGAGAAATAGTTGTTACCGCCGTTCACGAAGATGTTCTTCTGTATCTCCGAGTAACGTTTCTGTGCATAGTCGTTCAGGTTGCTCAGTCGTCGTTCCGTACGGTTGTAATGGCTGATGTATTGTGCCAGTTGACTGGATCCTTCGTCGAGGATTGAACGGATGTTTGTGGCCAGAATCAGACACGAGTCTCGGCGTGCGATACCCTGGTTGCCCAGAACCCTCGCCGGCATCATCTTCAGACTGCCTATCAGACTGTCGTAGCGTGCTATCTCGTTGTTGCTGCGTTCGAGGAAAGTGGTGAAAGGCAGCTGTCGCGAGTGGAACTGTCGGTATTGCTCTGTGGCCTCGTGGCAGGCATAGGTCAGGTCGAACACGTTGTCCTGTTGCTGTGAGTAGAGCATCAGGGCATTCTGGTCGGCGCGTTTCATGGCGCTTACCAACTCCTGAATAATCTGTTTGTTGCGTTGCTTGCGCACAGCCGAACGGGTGGTCAGTTCGACTTCATATTGCGCCAGTTCCTGCTGCAGGATGGCAAGTGTCTGGTTCAGGTCTTTTTCCTTGAGCACAGCGCCGGCTTCTGTCAGCATACCAATCATGAGGATGAATGTCAGTATGAGTCTTTTCATTGGGTTCTTCATTGTTTTGCACTGCAAAATTACAAAAAATACGGCAATCCTGCAAATATTTGAACAATAAGTTTCTGTGTTTGACGGATTTTTTGTAATTTTGCAGCCGGAAATCAATAAAAAGGTAAAGATTATGATGTTGATTGCAGACAGCGGTAGCACGAAAGCCGACTGGAGCGTGGTATCTACCTCGGGGAGCATCAAGACCACTTTCACCACAGAAGGAATCAATCCTTATCATAAAAGTCGCGACCTGATCAAGGCTATCCTTGGTGAGGTCAGTGCGCGTGTGGAAGCCTGTCAGACATACGATACAGGAAAACTTCATGTATATTTTTATGGTAGCGGTATTCGTCCGGAACAGCAGGCTCCGATGAAGTCGCTGCTGCATAATGCGCTGCCCTCTGCAGAGACGATAGAAGCCCAGAGCGATATGTTGGGAGCGGCCCGTTCACTCTGTGGCCGTAACTATGGCATTGCCTGTGTATTAGGTACAGGCGCTAATGCCTGCCTTTATGATGGCGAGAATATCATACAAAACACACCGGCACTCGGTTATATTCTGGGTGATGAGGGTAGCGGTGCTGTTCTTGGAAAGAGCTTCATACATGATTTGTATAGCGGACTTTTGTCAGAAGAATTGAAAGTTGATTTCGAAACTGAGACAGGTTTTTCGCTGGCTCACATCATCGAGCGTGTCTATCGTCAGCCCCAGGCCAACCGTTTTCTGGCATCGTTCTCGCCTTTTATTCACGAACATCTCGATTCCCCAGGCCTGCGTGCACTGGTGGTGGATAACTTCTCCAAGTTCCTCACGACCCATGTTGCTCCTTACGACCGTCGCGACCTGCCTGTGTCGTTTGTAGGTAGCATCGCCTGGGCCTTCCAGCGTGAGTTGCGTCAGGCTGCGGCATCGCTGGGCTTCACGATAGGAACCGTGTTCCAGAGCCCTATGCAGGGTATTATTTCTTATCATAGCAATAGATGAATAAATACTTTAGATATCGGCTTGTCGCCCTGATAGTTGCGGCAGCCCTTTTTCCTGTTGCGGCTCAGTCGCAGCTGGTTATTAATGAGCTGATGCAGTCGAATATCGACTGCATTATGGATGACCAGAATGATTTCCCTGACTCTTGGGTAGAACTCTATAATCCTACCGATGCAGCCATTTCGCTCGCTGATTACAAAATTGGTACCAAGATTGATAAAGACAAAAATCCTGTCAAAGCTTGGCAGCTGCCAAAAAATGTGTCTGTGCCTGCAAAAGGCTATCAGCTTATCTATTGTGATAAGAGTTATGACAAGTTGGTAGAGGATCTTGATTTTAAATTGGCTCCAGTAGGAGGCCTTAGTGACCCAGCAAAAGAGACGTTAAGGCTGCATACCAACTTCCGCTTGGAGTCGGGTAAGGGATGTGTGGTGTATCTCTTTAAAGGTGACGAGTTGGACGAAGAGGCGAGTATGGCTGATTCGCTGAAGAAACAGCCTGCGCCAAATATTGCCTATGGTCGTGAGTCTGACGGTTCTGGCAAGTGGGGTTACGAGTTGACGCCTACACCTGAATCTGCTAATGAAGGCGGAATTGTCGATAACAAGAATATCTTAGGCGCTCCTGTGTTCAGTCACTCTGGTTTTGTGAAAACCACTGTTGCCCCGTTTGAACTGACGCTGTCTTTTCCCGAAAAGATGCCAAAAGGTGCAAATGGGAAAAATACAAAAATATATTATACGCTAAATGGCAAGGAACCTACTAAAGAAAACGGAATCCTCTATGACGACAATCCTATATCCATTGATCAGACGACAGTGGTTAGGGCCAAGCTGTTCTGCGACGGCTATATGTCGCCCATATCCAGCACTCAGTCGTATATCTTCCTTGGCCACAAACTCAAACTGCCTGTCATCTCCATCGTTACAGATGATGATTATTTGAATGACAAGACCATCGGCATTTTTTATAATAATGACACAGATAGCCGTCGAGAATCTGATAACTGGCGTCGTCCCATCAATCTGGAATATTTTGAAGGCGAAGGGACAACAGGCATTCTTAATCAGCTCTGTGAGACACGTGTGGCAGGAGGTTTCTCGCGATCATTCGACAGGAAGACGCTGATTATTTATGCCAACAAGCGCTTTGGCGAGAAATTCTTCGACCATGAGTTCTTCCCCGACCAGAAACCCGGTCTTCACAAATACAAGTCGCTCGCGCTGCGAAATGCCGGAAACGACTACGATTACCTCTATATGCGCGATGCGATGACTCAGCGTCTTATGGGTTCAAACACTGATTTGGACTGGCAGGCATGGAGTCCCGCCATCGTCTTTATTAATGGCGTATATTATGCGATGCTCAACATTCGTGAGAGAGCCGAGGAAGATAATATCTATGCCAATTACGATGGTCTGGAAGACATAGACCTGATTGAGAACTGGGATAACCTCAAGGAAGGCGATATGAAGAACTGGAACGAGTTTGATGCCTTCTACCGTGAAAACACCAACCACTCAATAGATGAGTACGAACAGAGGATGGACTGCCAGGAGTTTATGAACTTGTTTATGATGAACCTCTTCTACAGCAATCTCGACTTCCCTGGCGGTAATATCGTTGCATGGCGGCCCAGAGCAGAAGGTGGTCGCTGGCGCTGGATAGCTAAGGATGTGGACTATGCTATGGGTTATCGTGGTGGTGGAGGAGAGATACCTTATGACTATCCGACCCTGAAGTGGTTTGAAAATAAGGAGAAACAGTTAGATCCGGATGATACTTTCGATCCTGATTTTGATTGGGGGACAAACGATCCACATTGGACTCTGTTGTTCCGTAATCTGATGAAAGTCCCAGAATTCAAGAATAAGTTCATTGAACGCTATGCCATCTATACCGGTGATTTTATGAATTACGAAGGTATGCACAGAGTGTGGGACCCTATGTATGAAAAAATTAAGGATGAGTTGTATTTCTTCTGTAAAGCCATTGGCAATATGTCACTTCACGATTACTATGCTTCTGAAATGGAATATGTCGACGAATGGATTAGGTTCCGTACTGACGCGTTTACCACTCAGTTGTGCGAGTTCTATAATCTGGAAAATCCCTATTTCCTGACCATCAATACCACCTCTGGGGTGAGCATTGATACGCTGACCTTTAATGATCATCGCCTTTCGCAGGGACGGTATAACGGACTTTATTTCAGGGATCATCCCATCAACCTGAAGGCTGTATACTCAAAGTATCATGTTGTTACCGGGTGGACTATCAACCAGGACGGCGTTGAGAGTACTCAGCAAGGAGCAGAACTCAACTGGATGATGCCTGCCTGCAGCCATCTGAGTATCGAGCCGATATGGAAACTGAGGGGGGACTTTGATAATAGTAATGTGGTTGATCAGACCGATATCGATCTGATGGTTTCTGCTGTTATGCGCACCAAAACAGATACAACAGACTACTCGGAATATGACCTGAATAACGATAAAAAGGTCGATGCAGCAGACCTTGTGATACTTGTGGCGATTGTCAACAAGAAGTTGTAGTAAACATTATTTACCATATTTATATTGGCTAAGGGTGGGTAAGACCTGCCCTTAATTTATGCTTTTGTGCGGCTTTTGAGTTTCCTTAGCCCAAACTCTGACTTTCATGCCATGAAACTCCAACTTTCCTGCCATGAAACTGTCCGTTTCTTCAGACGTTCGCCATGGGAAGATGTGGGCTGTTTGATGTTGACTTTCTGTAAACTAATTTCGTTGTTTCTATCGACAAATTGTCTTTCATTTTCTTACAATCTTACAATCTTACAACCTTACACGGCATGCAATTTTTGCTGAGTGAATTTTTAATAATAATATATATTTTAATATATATTATTATTAACTATTTCTTTCACGCTTTTTCCCCGTCCTGTGTAAGATTGTAAGATTGTAAGATTGTAAGATTTTGCTGTCTTTAAAAAAAACTCCGTATATATTTGGTCATGTCGGATTTTATTTGTAACTTTGCAGCATGAATATAAATATGATGTCGTTTACGAAAAAGCTGAATGTGACTGCGGTTCTCCTGGCGGCTGTGTTGATTATGGCCTGCCATCAGAAGACAGAGCAGCCTGTGTCTCCTTTTGTGAAGGTTGAGAACGGACACTTTGTGAAGGACGGTAAGCCCTATTATTATGTGGGTACGAACTTCTGGTACGGGGCTATCCTCGCATCTGAAGGACAGGGTGGTGACCGTGAGCGCCTGTCGAAAGAACTCGACCTGATGAAGCAGATGGGTATCGACAACCTGCGCGTCCTCGTGGGCTCCGATGGTGAGCGAGGTGTGAAGACGAAGGTGGAGCCGACCTTGCAGATTGCTCCGGGCGTGTATAACGACACAATTCTGGCCGGACTTGACTATCTGTTGCAGGAGATGGGCAAGCGTGATATGGTGGCCGTGCTTTACTTGAACAACTCCTGGGAGTGGAGTGGGGGCTACGGCTTCTATCTTGAACAGGCAGGTGCCGGCAAGCAGCCTAGACCCGACGATGTGGGCTATCCCGCCTTCATGCAGGCGATGTCCAAGTATGCTACCAACGAAAAGGCCCATGAGCTGTTCTATGACTATGTGCGTTTCATCCTCACTCGCACAAACCGTTATACCGGTAAGGCTTATAAAGACGATCCCGCCATTATGTCGTGGCAGATCGGCAACGAGCCTAGAGCTTTCTCCGCAGAGGCCTTACCCGCCTTTGAGAAGTGGCTGGCAGAGGCCTCAGCCCTCATTCGAGAACTCGACCCCAACCACTTGATCAGCATCGGTTCTGAGGGCGCGTGGGGTTGTGAGAACGACTTCGGTTGTTGGGAACGTATCACCGCTGACCAGAATATCGACTACGCCAACATCCATCTGTGGCCCTACAATTGGGGCTGGGCGAAAGCTGACTCACTCATAGAGAACCTGCCGAGGGCCAAGGCGAACACGAAGGAGTATATCGACCGTCATCTGGAAATCTGCGACCGTATCAACAAACCGCTGGTGATGGAGGAATTCGGCTATCCCCGTGATGGTTTTCAGTTCGCCCTGGATACACCCACCAAAGGTCGCGACGGCTTCTATGAGTACGTCTTCTCCCTTGTGGGCGACAATGCCGAGCAGGGTGGCCATTTCGCAGGCTGTAACTTCTGGGGATGGGGTGGACTGGCAAAGCCGAGACATGAACAATGGCAGGTGGGCGACGACTATACGGGCGATCCCGCACAAGAGGCTCAGGGACTGAATTCCGTGTTCGCCTCCGACACCACCACACTTGCTATCATCCGCTCGCAGGTGGACAGAATGGATAAGTTGACGAAATAGTGTCATCATTGGACAAGAAAAAGTACATGGGTTCCGAGAAATAGTCATATCTTTGCACCGCAATTTGTAATCAACAAAAAGTAAAATGAAAAAACTACTATTATTGATCCTCTGTATGATGGCGTTTACGACGCTGTCGGCACAGATTCGCGGTGAGGAGATCCAGGTGCTGGTGCAGCCCGACCATCAGGACTGGACTTACCGAACAGGTGAGAAAGCCACCTTTAACGTGAGTGTTCTCAAGTCGGGTACCCTACTCAATGACGTGAGCATCGACCTGGCTGCAGGTCCTGAGATGTACCAGGATGTCAAGAAGCAGACGGTGCTGAAGGATGGTACATTGAAACTTTCAGGTACGATGCGCCAGCCCGGTTTCTATCGTGTCGATGTGACAGCCCATGTGGGTGGGAAGGACTATAAAGGTGCCTGTGGCGCTGCTTTCTCTCCCGAGCAGCTACAGCCCTCGACAGTGATGCCCGCCGACTTCCAGAGTTTCTGGCAGGATGCTGTCGCTGAAGCACGCAAGACAGACCTCGACCCCATGAAACGGTTGTTGCCGGAACGTTGTACGAAGGACGTGAACGTCTATGAGGTGAGTTTCCAGAACGAACGTTGGGGGTCCCGCACCTATGGCATCCTCTGTGTGCCGGTGAAGGAGGGCAAGTATCCCGCCTTGTTACGTGTGCCAGGTGCTGGTGTCCGTCCCTACGGCGGTGATGTCTACACGGCTTCACAGGGTGCCATCACCCTTGAAATCGGTATCCACGGCGTTCCTGTGACGATGGAGCAGAAAGTCTATGAAAATCTGAACAATGGAGCCCTCAGGGGGTATTGGGAGTTTAACATGGACTCACGTGAGAAGCACTACTACCACCACGTGATTCTTGGTTGTATCCGAGCCATCGACTATATCAGCGAGTATACCCCCTGGAACCATCAGGAACTCGGTGTGACGGGCTCCTCTCAGGGTGGCTTCCTCTCGCTTGCGACAGCAGGTATCGACCAGCGCGTGACCTTCTATGCACCTGTGCATGCAGCTCTCTGCGACCACACGAACTCGCTGAAAGGTATAGCTTGTGGATGGCCGCACTATTTCTATTGGAATAAAGGTAAGGGTCAGGAGAAGCAGATCGAGGTGTCGCGCTATTACGACGGTGTGAACTTCGCCCGGCTCATCACTGACAAACAGACGGGCTGGTTCTCCTTTGGCTATAACGACGATGTAGTGCCACCTACGACAGCATGGGCCACCTATAACACGGTGAAAGGTCCCAAGGAGATTTCTCCCTATCGTGCTACCTGGCACTTCTGGTATCAGGAGCAGTGGGATGAATGGGAGAACTGGTTACTGAAACAAATGAAAATAAAACTATAAATGATGGAGAAGATGAAGAAGTATTTTGCTATAGTCGTGACAGTGATAGCCATTGTGGCTTGTACGACACAGAAGCAGGTTGAGCCTGAAAAGACCTTGGCCCAGCAGTTGTTTGAACGTTTGGACTCCCTCCGACAGAAGGGTATTATGTTCGGACATCAGGACGATCCGTTCTATGGTTTAACGTGGGAATATCAACCGGACTCGAGCGACGTGAAGAACGTCTGTGGCGACTGGCCTGCCGTGATGGGATTTGAACTCGGCGGTATTGAGATGGGTGATACGAAGAATCTCGACAGCGTACCCTTCACGAAGATGCGCGAGGAGATTATCAGGCATCATCAGCGTGGCGGCATTATTACCATCAGCTGGCATCCGCGTAATCCCCTCACAACTATCGAGGGCGGTGGTCTCGCAGGACAAAAATTCCCTGAAGGGACAGCGTGGGACGTAAGCGATACAACAGTTGTGAAAAGCGTGCTTGACGGTGGTTCACAGAATGAGAAATTTTTGTTATGGATGAACCGCTTGGCTGATTTCCTCGCAACTTTGGAGACCGATGATGGACAGAAAGTCCCCATCATCTTCCGTCCCTGGCACGAGAACACAGGTTCATGGTTCTGGTGGGGTGAGAAACTCTGCACGGCTGACGAGTATAAGGCGCTGTGGAACCTCCTGCAGGACTATCTGAATGGTCGTGGTTTCGACAACCTGCTATGGGCTTACTCTCCTGGAATGGCTTCTGATTTGACGGAAGAGAAGTATCTGGAGCGTTATCCTGGTGACGACCGGATCTCACTCGTTGGCATCGACGGTTATCAGTGGGGCACGAAGGAGGACTTTGTCTCCCAGCTTGACCAGAACCTCGCTATGCTTACCAAATTTGCTGCCGATCATGGGAAAATCGCTGCTCTGACAGAGTGTGGATTGAAGAATCTGACAGACCCCACATGGTGGACGTCGACGCTCACACCTGTGCTCGACAAGTACGGCATCAGCTACTTCCTGGTGTGGCGAAATTATAAAGAGGAGTGGTTTGGCCCTTCACCCTCAAAGCCCGATGCTCCTTACTTTAAAGAGATGTATGCGAAGGAGAATGTATTGTTTTTGAATGAGATCCAATAAGATATGACTGAATTTGAACATAAGATAGCAGTTCTGCGGCAACACCATGAGGAGTTGCTGAGTCGTCAGAACGAACCCTTGGAGTGGGGGAACGGCATCTACGAGAAATATAAATATCCTGTGGTGACGGCTGAACATGTGCCCTTGGAGTGGAAATACGACTTCAACGAACAGGACAATCCCTACCTGATGCAGCGTATTATGTGCAACGCCACGCTGAATGCCGGTGCACTGAAGTGGCAAGGTAAGTACCTGTTGGTGGTGCGCGTAGAGGGAGCCGACCGTAAGAGCTATTTCGCTGTGGCAGAGTCGCCCAATGGCATCGACAACTTCCGTTTCTGGGAAGAGCCCATCACGATGCCCGACGATGTGATTCCTGCCACTAACATCTACGATATGCGCATCACGCAGCACGAAGACGGCTGGATTTACGGCGTGTTCTGTGCCGAGCGTCATGATGACTCCCAGCCCGGCAATCTCTCGGCAGCTACGGCTACAGCCGGTATTGCCCGTACCAAGGATCTGAAGACCTGGTATCGTCTGCCCGACCTGAAGACCAAGTCGCAGCAGCGTAATGTCGTCTTGCATCCTGAGTTTGTAGACGGGAAGTACGCATTTTATACCCGTCCGCAGGATGGCTTCATCGACACAGGCTCTGGCGGTGGTATCGGCTGGGCATTGGTCGATGATATCACCCATGCTGAGATCCAGGAAGAGACAATCATCTACGAGCGTAAGTACCACACCATCACTGAGGTGAAGAATGGCGAGGGGCCGCATCCCATCAAGACCCCGAAGGGTTGGCTGCACCTGGCTCATGGTGTTCGTGCGACGGCCGATGGCTTGCGCTACGTGTTATATATGTACATGACAGCCCTCGATGATCCTACCAAGGTGATAGCCCGTCCGGGTGGCTACTTCCTCGTACCTGAGGGCAACGAGTACTTGGGCGACGTGATGAATGTGGCTTTCGCCAACGGCTGGATTGCCGATGAGGATGGCAAAGTGTTCATCTACTATGCCTCTGCCGACACACGCATGCATGTGGCCACCTCGACCATCGATCGTCTGGTGGATTACTGTATGAACACCCCTGAGGATGGTCTGTTTACTGCAGCCAGTGTGGAGACCATCAAACGCCTGATTGAGAAGAATCGTCAATCGAAATATAACAAATAAGTATAATCTATGGTAAAAACTAAATTGATCGAGAAAATCGGTTATGGCTTCGGTGACATGTCATCGTCGACCTTCTGGAAGGTGTTTTCTTACTATCTTCCTATCTTCTATTCAAACATCTTCGGCCTGTCGCTGATCGACGCGGGTGTGCTGGTGCTCGTCACACGTATCTGGGATGCTGTTTCAGACCCCATGATGGGTATCATCTCAGACCGTACGAACACGAAATGGGGTAAGTACCGTCCATACCTGCTGTGGGTGGCACCTTTCTTCAGCATCTGTGGTATCCTGTTGTTCACCACACCCGACTGGAGCTATGGCGCCAAACTCATCTGGGCCTACGTCACCTACATCATGATGATGACCGTCTATACGGGTATCAACGTACCTTATGGTGCCATGTTGGGTGTGATGACCGACGACACCAACGAGAAGACCGTGTTCTCCTCATTCCGTATGTTCTTCGCCTATGGTGGCTCGTTCCTCGCCCTGTTCCTCTGGGAACCGTTGACGAACATGTTCGGAGGCTACAAGTCGCCCGATGGCTGGTTCTGGGCAATGGTGGTCATTGCTGCTGCCTGCTTCGTGATGTTCATCCTCTGCTTCCTGCTGACGAAGGAACACCTGAAGACCGTCTCCACGGTGAGTGTGGGCAGCGACTTCAAGTCTCTGCTGTCTAACAAGCCTTGGTGGCTGCTCATCGGAGCTGCCCTGTGTTCCAACCTGTTCAACACCGTTCGTGGTGCCACAGTGGCTTACTTCTTCCTCGACATCATCGGCCCGGATGTCAGTCTGACGATCTTCGCCTTCACCATCCTGTTCTACTCAGGCCTGTTCCTGGGTGTGGGCGAGGTTGCCAACATGGCGGGTGTTGCTCTCTGTGTGCCCATTGCCAATAAGTTGGGTAAGAAGTCTACCTTCATCATGGTGAATGCAGCCCTTGTGGTGTTCAGTATCTTGTTCTTCTTCGTGCCCTGCACGCCTTCAGGTTTCTGGACGATGCTGATTCTGCAGGTGATCATCTCGATCTTCACTGGTATCATGTCGCCGCTGGTTTGGAGTATGTATGCCGATGTGAGCGACTATGCTGAGCTGAAGTTCAATACCGCTTCTACGGGTCTGATCTTCTCGTCGGCCTCAATGGCTCAGAAGTTCGGTGGTGCCATCGGTGGTGCTGCTGTGCTGTGGCTCCTCTCTGGCTTTGGCTATGTGACTGACGCCGACCAGTTGGCAGCAGGTGCCGTACAGCCCGAGAGTGCTCTGATGGTGCTCCGCTGGCTCATGAGCTTTATTCCTGCGATGGTGGCAGCCCTTGCCATCGTTGTGGTATGGTTCTATCCGTTGACAACGAAGCGTGTGCAGGCTATCAACGAGGAACTGAAGAGCGTTCGTGCGATTGAATAATAGCGAGGTAATGATCAATACCCAAACATTGAGAAACGAGATGCAGGATGTGTTGGAAAACAACATCCTGCATTTCTGGCAGACGAAGATGGTTGACCGTGAGAACGGTGGCTTCTATGGTCGGATTGATGCGCAGGAGGTGCTTCATACCGAGGCAGAGAAGGGCGCTATCCTCAATGCCCGCATCCTCTGGACGTTCTCTGCAGCCTATAGAGTGTTCTCTCACCTCTCACCTCTCACCCCTCACCTCCAAGAATACCTGGAGATGGCTCAGAGGGCGAAGGACTATATCATCGAGCACTTCATCGATCCTGAGTATGGTGGTGTCTTCTGGAGCGTCGATTACAAGGGACTGCCGCTGAACACCCGCAAGCAGTTCTATGCCATCGGCTTTGCGATCTACGGACTGACGGAATATGTGCGTGCTACCGGCGATCGCGAGGCTCTGGAGTATGCGCTGCAACTCTACGACTGTGTTGAGGAATATGCCTTCGATCGTGAACACAACGGTTATATCGAGGCATGTTCGCGAGAGTGGGGGAAGATTGCCGACATGCGTCTCTCTGAACTCGACGCCAATTTCCCGAAGTCACAGAACACCCATCTGCATATCATCGAACCCTATACGAACCTGCTGAGATGCCTGAAGGAGCTGCATGCCCAGGAATCCTGCGACTATGTACCCGTTCTGGGATCGGTGTTGCCTGTCGATGTGAGCGTTTCTCCAGAGACCATTATGGCTGTCGAGGCCTCGCTGCATAATCTGATCGACATCTTCACAGACCGTATCCTCAACCCCGAGACCCATCATCTCGATCTCTTCTTTGAGATGGACTGGACGCGAGGTGCTGGTCATCTGGAGAGTTATGGCCATGATATCGAGTGCTCCTGGCTGATGCACGAGGCAGCACTGGTGTTGGGTGACCAGAAGGTTCTGCGGAAGGTCGAGGCTGTGGTCCGTGAAGTGGCCAAGGCCTCAGAGAAAGGTCTGCGACCTGACGGATCGATGATTCATGAGGCCAACCTGACGACAGGTCATGTGGATGACGACCTCCATTGGTGGGTACAGGCCGAGAATGTCGTGGGATGGTTCAACCTCTGGCAGCACTTCGGCGACGAGGAGGCCTTAGAACGTGCTTCCCGTTGTTGGGAATATATCAAGACGCAGCTTATCGACTGGGAGAATGGCGAGTGGCATTGGAGCCGACATCCGGATGGTTCGCTGAATACCATCGACGATAAGGCCGGCTTTTGGAAATGTCCTTACCACAACGGCCGGATGTGTCTTGAAATCATAGAGCGGACTTAAAATGTCAATATCTTTGCAGTGAATGATGAGAAAATGGATATTATTGATGCTGTTCTGCTGCACGATAGGTGCACAGGCAGAGAGAAAGTTTAACGAGCGTCCGAAGCTCGTAGTGGGAATCGTGGTCGACCAGATGCGCTGGGACTACCTCAGTAGGTATTATGACCAGTTTGGCAACGACGGTTTCAAGCGGCTGATCGGGGAGGGCTACTCCTGTGACAACTGCCAGATCAACTATGTGCCTACGGTGACTGCCATTGGTCATACGAGTGCGTATACAGGTACGACACCCGCCTTCCATGGTATCTGTGGCAACGACTTCTTCATTGGCGACAAGCCTGTACCATGTGTTGGCGACGACACAGTGAATACCGTTGGTAGTGACTCCAACAAGGGTCAGTCGTCACCCAAGAAACTGCTTGCCAGCACAATCGGCGACCAGTTGCGCATGCACACCGACTTCCGCTCAAAGGTGATCGGCGTGTCTTATAAGGATCGTGCCGCCATCCTGCCTGCAGGTCGTTCTGCCAATGCTGCCTATTGGCTCGATACCAAGAACGTGTGTTTCGTCACGAGCACCTATTATATGGAAGAGCTGCCCGAGTGGGCAAAGGCTTACAACCTTGAGCTGAAGAACAACAAGAAGGCCCAGGAACTGAACCGTAAGATTGGCTACGACCCTATCTGTGGTACAGTAACCACCGATATGGCTATTGCAGCCCTGAAAGGTGAAAAGATGGGTAAGGGCGATGCCACAGACATGCTCTGCATCAGTTACTCCCAGACCGACGTGATTGGCCATGAGTGGGGTACGAGAGGCGAGCATACCGATGGAGTCTACCTCCAACTTGACAAAGACCTCGGTCGTCTCCTCAAGGCCCTCGACGAACAGGTGGGCAAAGGCAATTACCTGCTTTTCCTGACGGCTGATCATGGTGGAGCCCATAATTTCCAATGGATGAAAGACCACAAGCTGAGTGGTGGTGCCTGGCGCATCAAGGAAGATGTTCTTGGTTCTGACTTGGAGGCCTATCTGAAGGATAAGCTGGGTGCAGACCTCTCGATCATCAACGGCATCAACAGCTATCGTGTATTTCTCAATCACGGTAAGATTCAGGAGTTGGGTCTGACGGTGAGTCAGGTGAAGGACGTGCTCATCGACTATGCCCGCCAGATGCCGCATGTACAGTTCGTGATGGACTTTGAGAAGGTGAACACCTGGAGCGTTCCCGACGTGCTTCGCAGTCGTGCGCTGTTGGGTTATCATCCGGAGCGCTCAGGCGATCTGCTGTTGGTGTTAGAGGCTGGGTGGTATGAGTTCTGGACAGGTGGTTCGTCGCCTGTTGGCACAACCCACGGAGCTTGGAATCCCTACGATGCCCACATCCCCCTGCTGTTCTATGGCTGGCAGGTGAATCATGGCAGCACCAGTCGCGAGGTCCACATCACAGACATTGCTCCCACCATCACTCAGATGCTCCATATCCAGCAGCCCAACGCCTGCATTGGCGAGCCCATCACAGAAGTGACCGATTCGAAAGATTAGAACCGTTTTTAGACTAGACTTATGACTAGAATGTTTTTCTGCCTGATGGCATTGATGGGCACATGGATGCTTCAGGCCCAGACTATTACAGGAAAATATGACATTCCTAAGGTGCCCGAGTGGGCCAAGAATGCCGTGTTCTATCAGATCTATCCGCAGACCTTCTGCGACTCTGATGGTGACGGCATTGGCGACCTGAAGGGCATCATTAGCAAACTGGACTATGTAAAGAGCCTGGGCGTAGATGCCATCTGGTTTAATCCATTCTTCGACTCGCCTTTCAACGATGCGGGCTACGACATTCGCGACTACTACAAGATTGCCCCACGCTATGGTACTAACGACGATGCCAGACGGCTTTTCGAAGAGGCACACAAGCGAGGCATGCATGTTATTTTCGACTACGTCATCAGCTATACTGCCATCGACCACCCGTGGTTTGTGGCATCTCAGAAGCAAGAGAAAAACAAGTACTCTAACTATTACATCTGGACAGAGACCAACTGGGTGGATCCCCCCTTTGAGTTTGCAGGACAATTCGTGAAAGGCTACGGGCAGCGCAATGGTCAGTTTATGCGTAACTTCTATTGGTGTCAGCCTGCGCTGAACTTCGGTTTTGCCAATCCTGATCCTGAGCAGAAGTGGCAGTTGCCTACCAACCATCCTGACGTGATGGCCATGCGAGAGGATCTGAAGAACGTGCTGCGATTCTGGATGGATATGGGTTGCGATGGTTTCCGTGCCGACATGGCTGGAGCGTTGGTCAAGACACGGAGGGTGAGAGGCAACGAGCAGTTCTTCAATACCAACGAGAACGAGACGAAACTCTTCTGGCGCGAAATACGCCAGTTGTTGGAAAAGGAATATCCGCACGGCTTTATGGTGGCCGAATGGTCGTATCCTGCCGATGCGCTCGACAACTGTTTCCATGTGGACTTCTTCCACTGGTTCAAGGGTTATAACGACCTGTTCCAGAAAGAGAGTTGGCGCATTCTGAATGGCGTGAGCGAAGGCCACAGCTATTTCGATGCAGAAGGCAAGGGTGATGTCAAGGCTTTCTTGGAGAGCTATATGGACCAGTACAAGAAAACGGTTGGCAAGGGGTATATCAGTCTGCCAATGGGTAATCACGACAATGCCCGCCTTGGCAACAAGCGCACCGACAAAGAACTGGAGATTATCTACGCTTTTGGCTTCACGATGCCTGGTGTACCTTTCCTATATTATGGTAATGAAATAGGTATGCGACAACTGCCCACCAGTTGGCCACAGGTGGAGGGAGCCTATCAGCCACGTAATGGAGCCCGCACGCCGATGCAATGGAACCAGGACAAGAATCTGGGATTCTCAACAGGTGATGTCAGTCAGTTGTATCTGCCTGTTGACCCTGCCCCTGATGCGCCAAACGTAGAAGTCCAGGAGAAGAACCCCAACTCGCTGCTGAACAAGACACGACAACTCATCGCGTTGCATCATTCAGAGCCCGCACTCGCCAATTATGCAGAGTTTGTACCCATCTATCCATTGTTAGAGGGCCAAGATCCTTATCCCTTTGTCTACGCCCGTGCTGCTGGTAACGATGTGGTGCTCGTGATGTTGAACCCCAGGGCCAAGGATTCGGATGCAACCTTCAACATCAACGTCAAGTTTAAGAAGACTAAAGTGCTGGCAGGCGACCGGTTTACCATACTTCATAATAAGAAGACGGGCGATATGACTATCCACATGCCCGCCACATCTTACGCTATTGTGAAACTATTGTAATCGATATAGGATAGGAGCCCCATTTGGATTGGCAAGCGACTTATTAATCGCTCCGCTTAGGACAAGAGCCCCATTTGGATTGGCAAGTGACTTGTTAAAGCGGAGTTTCTTTTTGTAATTCACTTACCCTTGCCTCAAATGTATATTGGTGCCCACGGAGAGAGCTACGGAAACAGTTACGAAGACAGCTACGGAGAAAAGGGCCTACACTAAACCTACATGAAATCAGGTAAAATTAAGCTTTTCTGAGGCTTGCGTGTCACGGTTTGGACTATGTAAAGTCTATGGAAGCTGTATTGTGTCAGATGGGAAGGGTAGGGAGGAGTGGAAAATTCTCTCGAGAATTTTAGAGAAAGGATAGGGGTGACTGGGAGTTTACCCTAAGTAAAATCCAAAATTCTCAAGAGAATTTTTCGCCCACCATTAGGGTGTCTGTCTCTGACAAGTGATCTTCATGGGACTTTACTGACTGGTAAATTCCTTTCATCTGCGAATTATCTTCGAACTATCTGCGCTGTATCAGCGACATATCTACGATTATTCAAGTTGAAGGCTGCAAACTTTCACGGCGAAAGTCAAGAAATGCTGGCTTCGTTCTTTTGGTTAAGATTATTTAACGGTATATCTGGGCATCTTGCAAATAAAAACGGAAAATATGCATATATATATGAAAAAAAATGTGTACCTTTGCAGCATCGTAGCGGCGAATGTACATGGATTTATGACGTAACTGCTTAAGAACGAGAACAATATTGTTATAACATTAATATAATTTATGAACTTTACTTTGTTAATTACCGTCTTGCTGACGGCTATTACATTGGTGGTGGCGGCTTACGTCGTAGCCAAGCTGATAGGACCGCGGTCCTACGCGAAGGTGAAGGGCGAGCCGTATGAGAGTGGTATCCCCACGCGAGGCACCTCGTGGCTGCCTATCTCGGTGGGATTCTACCTCTTCGCCATCTTGTTCCTCATGTTCGATGTGGAAACGGTGTTTCTGTATCCATGGGCAGTAGTTGTGAAGGACTTCGGTGCGATGGCATTGCTGTCGATCGGCTTCTTCCTCGTAGTTCTTGTCTTAGGCTTGGCATACGCCTGGCGGAAAGGAGATCTGGAATGGAAGTAAGAAAGCCTCACATCAAGAGTATTCCCTACGAGGAGTGGAACGACAATGCCTCGTTGGAGAAGATCGTTGACGAGCTCCATGAGGGTGGCGTCAATGTGATTACGGGTTCGCTGGACCAGCTGATCAACTGGGGACGTGCCAACTCTCTCTGGTCGCTGACCTTTGCCACCTCATGCTGTGGTATCGAGTTCATGGCCTGTGGCTGTGCCCGTTACGACTTCGCACGCTTCGGATTCGAGGTGACGCGTAACTCTCCCCGTCAGGCCGACCTGATCATGTGTGCCGGTACCATCACCCACAAGATGGCTCCGGCCCTGAAGCGTCTGTACGACGAGATGGCCGAGCCTAAGTACGTGATTGCCGTCGGTGGCTGTGCCATCAGCGGCGGACCTTTCAAGTCAAGCTATCATGTGGTGAAGGGTATCGAGGAGATCGTTCCCGTCGACGTGTTTATCCCTGGCTGTCCTCCACGTCCGGAGGCTATCATGTACGGCATGATGCAGCTGCAGCGTAAGGTGAAGGCCGAGAAGTTCTTCGGAGGCGTGAACCACAAGCAGACGAAGGAAGAGGCTGCACTGGGTGTATCGAACGAGGAGCTGATATTCCGCTCGAAGCTTGGCGACCATCGTCGTGAGCCGATCGTGGTAACAGAGGTTCCTGAGAATTTTAAAGTAGAGGAGGAGAAGGCATGAAGTTAGAGTTCTTATCATTTGAATTTGACAAGTTCGCACAGGAGATGCGGAACTTGAAGGACAAGAAGGGCTTTGACTATCTTGTCACGATCGTCGGCGAGGATTTCGGCAAGCCAGAAAATAATGATATTGACCAGGAATCTGGTCTCGGCTGTATCTACATCCTTGAGAATACGAAGACCCACGAGCGCTGCTCTGTGAAGATGATGGCCAAGACACAGGTCTGTGGCGACGGCATGTCATCGAATGGCACAGGCGATACCGACGGTCAGCTGGTGGCCTATATCCCCACCGTTTCAAACATCTGGCACGTGGCTGATCTGCTGGAGCGCGAGGTGTATGACTTCTATGGCATCGTGTTCCTGGGTCATAAGGATATGCGCCGTCTGTTCCTGCGTTCAGACTTCAAGGGCTTCCCCTTCCGCAAGGACTGGGCGTTCAACGACCAGTACACGCTGGAGGATGATGTGGAACCCGACTACGGTCTGGAGTACTTCATCGACAAGGACGGTAACTTGCAGTCGAAGCAGAACAAACTGTTTGGTGCAGACGACTATGTGATCAACATCGGTCCTCAGCACCCTGCCACTCATGGTGTGTTGCGTCTGCAGACCGTGCTCAACGGTGAGACCGTGAAGCGCGTCTATCCGCACCTCGGCTATATCCACCGTGCTATCGAGAAGATGTGGGAGGGTATGACCTATCCTCAAACACTTGCTTTAACGGATCGTCTGAACTATCTGGGAGCCATGCAGCATCGTCACGCCCTGGTAGGTGTGATTGAGGAAGCCTTGGAGGTGGAGCTGACAGACCGCATCAAGTATGTCCGCACGATCATGGACGAGCTTCAGCGTCTCGACTCCCACCTGCTTTACACCTCGTGTGTGGCTCAGGACCTGGGTGCCCTCACTGGTATGCTCTATGGTATGCGCGATCGTGAGCATGTGCTGAACTGCATGGAGGAGACGACGGGCGGACGCCTGATCCAGAACTATTATAGAATAGGTGGCCTGCAGGACGATATCGATCCGAACTTTGTGAAGAACTGCAAGGACCTGGTGAAGTACCTGCGTCCGATGATTCAGGAGTATATGGATATCTTCGGCGACAATGTCATCACCCACAACCGTCTGGAGAACTGTGGTCCGATGAGTCTCGAGGATTGTATCAGCTATGCTGTGACAGGTCCTGCCGGACGTGCTTCGGGCTGGAAGAACGATGTGCGCAAGAACCATCCCTACGACATGTACGACAAGGTGGAGTGGGAGCAGTGCACACTCGACAGCTGCGACTCTATGGGACGCTATCTCGTTCACATCAACGAGATGTACCAGAGTCTGAACATCATCGAGCAGCTCATCGACAACATCCCCGAGGGTGACTTCTACGTGAAGCAGAAGCCCATCATCAAGTGTCCTGAGGGACAGTGGTACTACTCTGTTGAGGGTGTGGCCGGTGAGTTTGGTGTGTATCTCGACTCTCGTGGCGACAAGAGCCCCTACCGCATGAAGATGCGTCCGATGGGTCTCTCGCTGGTAGGTGCTTTCGACCCGATGCTGCGTGGTCAGAAGATTGCCGACCTCATCGCTACGTGTGCTGCCATTGATGTCGTGATTCCGGATATCGACAGATAATAATGAACTACTACGAATTACACGAATTATACGAATTGGCTGTACCAGATAATTAGTTAAATTAGTTAAATTCGTAGTCGAAAAAGAAAAGAATATATGTTCGATTTTAGTTTAGTTACACAATGGTTCGACCAACTGCTCAGGATAACGATCGGTTGTCCAGATTGGTTGGCAATATTGATTGAGTGCGTGCTGGTGGGTGCTGCCATCCTTGGCGGCTATGCCATGCTGGCTATCGTACTGATATTCATGGAGCGTAAGGTGTGTGCTTACTTCCAGTGCCGCTTAGGCCCGATGCGAGTAGGTTACTGGGGCTTGCTGCAGGTGTTTGCCGACGTGTTCAAGATGCTCATCAAGGAGATCTTCATCGTCGACAAGGCCGACAAACTGCTCTACCTCGTGGCTCCGCTTCTGGTGATTATTGGTTCTGTAGGTGCCTTCTCGTTCCTGCCTTGGAACAATGGCGCTACGATCCTCGATTTCAATGTGGGTGTGTTCCTGCTCACCGCCATCTCTTCGATCGGCGTGGTAGGTATCTTCCTCGCAGGATGGGGTTCCAACAACAAGTACTCGGTGGTTTCGGCCATGCGTGGTGCTGTGCAGATGATCTCTTATGAGATGTCGCTCTGCCTCTGTCTGATCACCGCTGTGATCCTGACGGGTACGATGCAGATGTCTGGAATCGTTGAGGCTCAGACCGGCCCTTGGCGCTGGCTCATCTTCCAGGGACATATCCCAGCCATCGTGGCCTTCCTCGTGTTCCTCATTGCAGGTAATGCAGAGGCTAACCGTGGACCGTTTGATATGGCTGAGGCTGAAAGTGAGCTGACGGCCGGACACCATACTGAGTACTCAGGTATGGGCTTCGGTTTCTTCTATCTCGCTGAGTTCCTCAACCTCTTTATCATCGCAGGTATCGCTGCTACGGTGTTCCTCGGAGGCTGGGCTCCGGTTAATATCGGTATCGAGGCCTTCGACACGGTGATGAACTACATCCCCGGTATCGTGTGGTTCCTGGGTAAGGCCTTCTTCCTGGTGTGGATCCTCATGTGGATCAAGTGGACGTTCCCCCGTCTGCGTATCGACCAGATCCTGAAGCTCGAATGGAAATATCTCATGCCGCTGGCACTGATCAACCTCGTGGTGATGACGGTGGTCGTGGCTCTTGGCTTATATATTAAATAAGGTATAG
>JAEETC010000122.1 GCA_016286585.1 Prevotella sp.
CGCGACGGCAAGATGAACATCGGCGCCATGGAAGTGCTCACCCCCGCCGACATGGAAGCCGTCTACCGCCTCGCCAACGCCTGATTCACTTAATGAATCGGCAGGTTCGCTGAAAAAAGTTGCCGTTCACGCTCATTTGTCTTACCTTTGCAGCAAAAATACAAAAAAGACAAATGAACATGAAGAAGACGAATCAATTATTGTTGGCCCTCGCCGCTGTGTTGACGATGGCAGCTTGTAACGTTGACGACAACTTGTACAACGAGAAATGGTCCGACACGGCGAACACCACCTCAAGCAGCGATGACAACTCGCAGACTACTGCAGCGGCCGAAGATGTCATCAACGGAGTATCCACTTCCGGCGATGTCACCACATTCACCGTAGCCCTCAACAAGAATGCCATCGCCGAGACCTATAAGGCTGACGAGACTGACGAAGACTATCTCGAGAACACCACCATCGGGCGCACCATTACAATCACCTTCAGCACTACAGCCGATGCGACGGTTGATGGCGATGACGATGGCATTGTCAGCGTCCGCGGCAACGACGTCATCGCCACCAACACCTCCGGCGAGGTCATCCGCTACGTGCTGACCGGCACCACCACCGACGGTTTCTTCAAGCTCTACTCCACGAAGAAACAGGCCATCGTGCTCAATGGCGTAAGCATCACCAATCCCGACGGTGCGGCCATCAACAACCAAAGCAAGAAGCGCACCTTCATAGTCCTCAACGACGGCACGAAAAACTATCTTACAGATGGCACTAACTACTCCGACGCGATCGATGACGAGGACATGAAGGCCTGCTTCTTCAGCGAGGGCCAGCTCGTCTTCAGCGGCGCGGGCTATCTCGAGGTTGATGCCAACTGCAAGGCTGGTATCCGCAGCGATGACTACGTCCGCACCCTGCCCAAGACCAACATCTACGTCGATGCCTCCTCCGGTAATGGCATCCGCGGCAACGATGCCGTCATCGTTACGGGAGGAGTGATCAACGTCAACATCACAGGTACTGCCGACAAGGGTATCTCCACTGACGGCGAAGTGCGCATCGACGGCGGACGAACCACCATCCTTACCAGTGGCGGTTACGAATACGACTCAGACGAGAGCGACTATACCGCCTGCTCAGGCATCAAGGCCGACAGCATCGTCACCATCAACGGCGGAGAACTGAACATCAAGTCCACCGGCATCGGAGGCAAGGGCATCAACAGCGACGACCAGATTGTTGTCAACGACGGTACCTTGCGCATCATCACCACCGGCAAGCGGCAGAAAGACTCCAAGGGCAGCGTCTCGCCCAAGGGCATCAAGGCCGACGGCAACATCACCTTTAACGGCGGACAGACACAAGTGAGACTGGAAGGCTCCGGCGACGGAACCGAGGCCATCGAGAGCAAGAGCGAGATACACATCGAGGCCGGCACCGTGGAGTGCTACAGCTACGACGATGCCATCAACTCGGCAGGCAATCTCTATATCGACGGCGGATACGTCTATGCCCGCGCTATGAACAACGATGGAATCGACGCCAACAAGAACCTTTACATCAACGGCGGCGTAGTCATCGCCGAGGGAGGTCAGCAGCCCGAGTGTGGCATCGATGCAGCCGAGGGATACTCCGCATTCATCAATGGAGGTACGGTGATTGCAGTTGGAGGCGGTATGCAGGCCATATCTTCTTCATCCAAACAGGCTTGTATCGCCGTCAGCGCCTCACTGGGCACCACCATTGGCGTGCTCGACGGCACTACCGCCATCCTCGGCTATACCATGCCCGTCAGCAACAGCGGCTCGGCCCTGATGATTTCCTCACCCTCGTTCAAGACTGGCTCCGCCTACACCCTGCGTGCAGGCTGCACCATCGACGGCGGCACCTCGTTCTACGGCCTCACCACTGGCTGCACCATCGGCAGCGGCACGCAGAGCGTCGACGCCACCGCCTCCACCTCCGTCAGCGGCTCCATGGGCGGCGGCATGCCTGGCGGCAACAACCGCCCCGGCGGCTGGTAAACAAAAATGAACCAACGGGGATAATTCTCGTTGGTTCATTCTTCCATTAACCCCGTTGGTTCTGATAGTTCCTCTGGCGAGCATCGGTGGCGCTAGACGCCAAAGATGGAAAAATATGGCTGAACCAGCAACAGATGGCTGAACTTTTTGCCACCTCGAAGCCAAATATTAGCATGCATATAGCTAACATCTTGAAAGAAAGGGAGTTAAGCAAAGATTCAGTTGTTAAAGAATTCTTAACTACTGCCGCCGACGGCAAGAACTATAACGTGGTATTCTACTCCCTGGAGATGATCATCGCTGTAGGATATCGCGCATGCCCCAGGTGCCCCATGACTAACCTGAACTTTTTGCCACCTCGAAGCAAACCATTAGCTATCATATCATTAACATCCTGAAAGAGAAGGAGTTGGGCGAAATTTTAGTTGTCAAAGAATATTTGACTACTGCCGCCGACGGCAAGCTGATGCCGAGGACATCAAAATGCTGGAAGACTTGGAGAAAAGCATAATAGAGAAACAGAAAGGAGAGAAATAAAATAAAAATAGATATGGACTATACGAAAGTACCACGTGCACTGATATACAAAGACCGCGATGATTTAAAGGTCTTCGGAATATAGAGGTTCTACCATTTCACCCCCGCGATTTGGATAAAAAGAACCCACGGGGAAAAAAAAGGCCCAGGATTACTCCTGAGCCTTGAATATAGATGGTGATTTCAGCAGATGTTTGCACTGCTATCCGAAGAGTTCCGAATGCGAACCGAGGCGGACAAGTTCCACAATGTCGTTCACCTCGTCAAACCATATCAGCAGGAAATCGCCTTGTATGTGGCACTCCATACAGCCCTTGTACTCGCCGTGCAGCATGTGAGGGAGGTATTCGTCAGGTATCGTCTGACCGTTTGCAAGCATGTCGATGATCTCGCCCAAAGCAACCAGTTTCTTGGGCTGGTTACGATAGCGTTTCAGGTCTTTCTTGTATTGACCAGAAGGGAATATTTTTTTCATTTCGCTTCTTCGCCAAGAACGGCCTTGAACATCTCGTCGGCACTATTGTACAATTCTCCTTCAGGATATTCCTTTCTGTTCATGGCCTCCTTAATGGCCGCCTTAGTCACCTCATTGGGTTCTTCGTACACGATGCCAAGCAGCACACTCTCCACATAGTTGTTCAAAGTGCGGTTCTCGCGGGCTGCGTTGCGCTTCAGACTTTCCAGAAGGTCTGCCCTCAGGCGGAATGATGCGGGTTTTCTGACTACTGTTGTTGCCATACGTTGTAAATCATTTGTAATACTTTTGCGTGCAAAGTTACGAAAGATTTCCGAAATAAGCAAGGATTTCCTTTATTTTTCTTGTGGTTCAGGAGGATTTGTCGCACAAAAGGGACAGTCTCTATTGTGAGATTGTTAGATTATTTCGCATTGTCAAAAATTCTCCATAAACGCCTTGAAACGCCATAAAAACGTGCCTTGGAGTTTAGATAGACTAAAGTTGGACTTTACTTAGCCTAAAGTCGAAGTTTAGGCTAAGTAAACTCCGGGTTTAGTCTAGGGTGTCTCAGAGACATAAGACGGGCATTGTTTAGTGTAAAGTAATTTCGTAATTAGCGATATATAAGAGCATTTGTCATCAGCACCGCGATGACTCGAAAAGGGGGGAGGATGGGGAGGATGATCCTTAGGAATACGCAAAATAAATCCCTAATTCGGCTTTGCATTTTACTTGCGAATTAGGGATTTATTTCTAAGCTTCATAGGAAATATCCTCCCCATCCTCCCCCCAAAGAGTATCTCAGAAGGTTTTTTCGCTCTCGTCGGGGGTCTCAGAACTTGTAGTCGAGGCCGATGCCGATGACGTGGTTCGTGCGGCTGTAGGTCTCGGTACCAGTGTAGGGCGTTCCTTGGTAGTTGGGCTGTGGACCCTTCTCATAGTCGCTGTAGAGCGAACAGAAGTAACTAACGTTCAGGCGCATCTTTTCGTTGATGTTCCAGACTCCGCCGAGACCGAGACTGTAGCTGTCGCAGGCGAACGAGGTGTTCTGCTGGTAGGCATCGGAGAGACCGTAGTCAGTGCGCTGTCCGCCACAGCTGACAGTGAATTTCTTGTTGATGTCATATTCCACACCAGCAAGGATCTCGTGGGTGCCATGCTCGAGGGTTTTCTGGCGGTCGCCGTACATCTTGGCATGCTTGTCGTCGAAGAAGTGGTACTCGAGAGCCGCACGGAGCTGCGGAGTGAATTCATATCCGATGGCGGCCACGAGGAGTGAAGGCATGTCGTAGCGTACGTTGGTGCCGTCCTGATAGGCTGCCACCTTGTCACCGAACTGCTGCAGCGCAGTGGCTCCCTCGATGTAAGGCATCATATCGGCCGTGTTTGGGTCGGTGTTCTTGATACGGGCAGAGAGCTGTTTGGTATCGTTCTCGGTGTTGATCTTCGTGCGGAACTCATAACGGGCTGCAATGGTGAGCGGGCCGTTGTGATAGTCGACACTGACGATGGGTGCCACACCGAAACCGCGCTGGATGCAGTCGAGTTGGAGGTCAATGAGGGGAACGGGACCTGAAAGCACGGGATTGGTGTTTGGATCCATGGTGGCGTTGACGAAGCCACGGTTGTAGCCGTCGTAGTAGTTGCCGCGCAGGCCAATGGCAGCCGAGAAGTTGTCGTTGATCTTATAGGCGACATTGATCTGTGCACCGTAGATGTACTGCTTGCCCTTCATGTTGGCGCTGTAAGCGTAGGTGTTGGGCATCATGCCTGCCTGTGCGAGCAAGGCGCGGAGAGGAACTTCGAACATGGGGATGCCCTCTTCGTACTCCACGAAGCCGCCGCTGCCCACGATGCCGATCATGCCTGAGATGGCGAGACGATCTTTCTTATAGGAAGCAAACAGGGCGGGTACGATAGGTGCTGAGGCGACACCATTATACTTCTTGTCGAAGCCTGTGCCGAGATAGCCAGGCACGGAGACCTCGATGTCACGGTTCTGCCAAGGCTTCTGGAAATTGAGCGAGAGTTGCCAGCCTTCGTGTCCCCAGACGAGGCCTGCGGGGTTAGAGTAGGCCGCATCGATCTCTGTGGAAGTGCCACGGGCGAACATGCGGTCGAAGGCGATGTGGTAGTTGGTGTTGGTCATCAGACCGCCTGCATGGGCGGCCAGGGCCGTGCCAAGGGCCATGGTTAAGGCAAGTAAATGTTTTCTCATCGGTTGTCTATTTTTGGTTGATAATTTCATTGAAACGGTCGAGGAGCCATTGTTTCTGTTCGGCGATGGTCATGTTCGAGTTGTCGAGCTCGAGGGCATCGTCGGCCTTGCGGAGGGGGGATACTTCACGGTGGGAGTCGATATAGTCGCGCTCCTGGACGTTCTTCAGGATGTCGTCGTAGTCGGCGGGCATGCCCTTCGCCTTCAGCTCGTCGTAGCGGCGCTGGGCACGCACCTCGGCAGAGGCTGTGACGAAAATCTTCAGTTCGGCATCGGGAAAGACGGTGGTGCCGATGTCGCGGCCATCCATCACCACACCCTTGTCCTTGCCCATCTGCTGTTGCTGGGCGACCATCGCCGTGCGCACGAAGGGGATGGCGGCAATGGGGCTGACGTGGTTGGACACTTCGAGCGAACGGATTTCCTGCTCGACGCACTCGCCGTTGAGGTAGGTGTCGGGGCGGCCTGTCTCGGGATTGAACTTAAAGGAGATGCGGATGTCGGGCATCTGCTCTTCGAGGGCAGCGGTGTCGATGCTGTCGTCGTCGCGGAACAGTCCGTGGCGCAGGGCATAGAGGGTGACGGAGCGGTACATGGCGCCCGTGTCTACATAGACGTAGCCGACCTCGCGGGCGAGATCCTTGGCCATCGTGCTTTTGCCGCACGAAGAGTGGCCGTCGATGGCAATGGTGATCTTCTTCATAATGTGTATGCGATGTTAAATAATAATGATGACGCGCTGACGTGGTATTTGCCGTAGGCGATGTGGAGCTTGAAGCGTTCCAGCGAAAGGCCTGCTCCCAGAGAGAGACCGGCGCCGTGGGATGACGAGCCGTCGCTCTCGCTGATCTTCATCTGGCTGGCGCGGCGGAAGTTATAGCCTGCTGCCACGTAGATCTGCGGGGTGAGCAGAACGTCGGCACCGATGCAGAGATGGCGACCGAAGGCCTCGTCCCAGTTGTTGAGCCGGCTCATGGTGGCTGAGAATCTCAGCGGGGCTTTGCCCAGGCGTTTGGAAATGCCCACCTGCAGATCGAGGGGGATGCGCTCGAAGGTGTCATCGTAGGCCTTCACCTGTCCGCCGAGATTGCGTGCGACAGCCGAGACACTCAGTTCTAGCTCCTCGTTGTAATAGTTCAGTCCGAGGTCGAAGCCTACGGCCAGCGAGCTGTAGCCTGCGATATGCGAGGAGACGACCTTGGCTGTGATGCCGCCGTTGAGTGTCTGGGTGAGGGCATAGGCAAAGGAGCCGCCGATGGCGATGTCGCGGGCGGAGAATGTGCCCAGCTCCTGATAGTCGGCAGTCGTCTCGTACAATGTTCCGTAGTCCATATACTGTCCTGTGACGCCCCATGTGCCGCGCTCCCCGATACCTTTGACAAAGGAGGCGCTGGCCGTCTTGCATCCCTCCATGTAGGTCATGTAGTTCAGGTTGATGGTCTTGTCGCTGACCCCGTTGATGAGTGCGGGGTTGTGGAAGATGAGCGTGGCATCGTCGTCGGTGAGGGTGATGTTGTCGCCGCCGAGGGCTGCCACATGGGCACTCACGGGCAGACGGAGGAAGTTGTAGGCCGTCTGGGATTCCTGGGCGGAGAGAGTTGAGAGTTGAGAGTTGAGAGTTGAGAGCTGACAAAAGGCCATGAGCAGCAGGATTCTCTGCCACCACGCATGCTGATTCCTATGATTTATCGACCTTCTTGTCACGTCCTTTTTCTAAAATCGCTGCAAAGTTACAAAATATTTCTTAATTTCGCAGACAATTTGTCTTTTTACTGATTTACCTTTTTACTTTTTTGTTACCTTTGCAAAACCATACAGTAAATAAACGGAAGAAAGCCGGATTTATTATGGAAACGAAGAAAAGTAGTCATGCCGATCTTGAAGGCCGACGGGTTCAGGGGTTCCTGCTGGGACTGATCCTGGTACTCGCCCTGCTCTTCGTGGCGCTGGAATGGAACAGCGGCGACGCAGGATGGAGTTTCTTCGAGAGCGACGACGACCTGGAGGCCGAGATCGAGCTGGAGCCGCTGAAGCGCAATCAAGATGAGATACCGATGATGCTGCCGCAGGAGGCCAAGGAGGAACTGCCGAAGAGCGAGGAGCTGCGCGTGGTGGAGGACGATGTGGAGCTGGCGCCAGAGATGTCGGAAGAGACTTTGACGGAGATTCCGGAAGAACAGGATCAGCCGGAAGAAGCGCAGCCAGAGGTGGTGGATATGTATAACGAGCCTGTCGATATCCGGGTGGTGGAGGATCTGCCACAGTTCCCCGGAGGGGCCGCGGAGTTCATGAAGTGGCTGACAAAGAACCTGAAGTACCCGCAGTCGGCCCAGCAGATGAAGGTGAAGGGCAGGGTGGTGGCCGAGTTCATCGTCAACAAGGACGGTTCGGTGACAGACCTCCAGCTGGTGGAGCATCTGAACATTGCCTGTGACAACGAGGTGCTGCGGGTGCTCCGGATGATGCCGAAGTGGGAGCCCGGCCTGATGAACGCCAAGCCCTGCCGTACAAAGGTCTGCATACCGGTGGTGTTTAATTTGTAATTTATAGTTTAAAGTTTATAGATGATATGTATAGACCCGAAGAATTACTGAAGAAAGTGAACGAGGCGCTGGAGCAGCTGCCCTACGACCGCAAGCCGGCCTCGCTGTATGAACCTATCAAGTATGTGCTGTCGCTGGGCGGCAAGCGCGTGCGACCTGTTCTCATGCTCATGGGATATAACCTCTTTAAGGATGATCCCGAACGCATCATGACGCAGGCCATTGGACTGGAGACCTATCACAACTTCACCCTGCTGCACGATGACCTGATGGACCATGCCGACATGCGCCGCGGACACGAGACGGTGCATAAGAAGTGGGATGCCAACCAGGCTATCCTCTCGGGCGACACCATGTTGTTGCAGGCCTTCGAACGCATTGAGGCCTGTGAGGTGGACAAGGTGAAGGATGTCTTTGCCACCTTCATGCAGACGACTTATGAGATCGGCGAGGGTCAGCAGCTCGACGTGGAGTTTGAGACCCGCAACGATGTGACCGAGGACGAGTATATCGAGATGATTCGTCTGAAGACCAGCGTGCTTCTGGCCTGTGCCCTGAAGATCGGTGCCATCCTTGCAGGTGCTTCGAAGGAGGATCAGGACAACCTCTACAAGTTCGGTGAGCAGATTGGTCTCGCCTTCCAGCTGCAGGACGATCTCCTTGACGTCTACGGTGACCCGAAGGTGTTCGGCAAGAATATCGGTGGCGACATCACCTCGAACAAGAAGACCTACATGCTTATCAACGCCGTGAACCGTGCCAATGCTTCCCAGCGTGAAGAACTGATGCGCTGGATTGACGCGAAGACGTTCGACCGCAACGAGAAGGTGGCTGACGTCACGCGTCTTTACGACGAGATTGGCATCCGCAGCCTCTGTGAGCAGAAGATGGAGGCGTGTTATGCACTCGCCCAGCAATATATGGCCAAGGTTTCTGTCAGCGACGAGCGCAAGGCTATCCTCAAGGCCTATGCCGCCGCGATGATGAAGAGGCAATCATGATTGATACACATTGCCATTTAGATGGTGAGGAGTTCCGTGAGGATCTTGAGCAGGTGATTGCAAGAGCCAAGGAGGCTGGGGTAGAGGCTATCGGTGTGCCGGGCATTGACCTCAAGTCATGCGATACGGTGATGGCTCTCTGCGAGCGTTATCCTGGCTACTGCTTTCCCATGCTCGGCCTCCATCCAGAGGAAGTCAAAGCCGATTGGCGCGAAGTTTTAGCCGCCATAGCCCCTACAGTCGCGGGGGCTTTGGCAGTCGGTGAGGTTGGTCTCGACTTCTACTGGAGCCGTGAGTTTGAAGATGCTCAGTTACAGGCATTTGAGGAACAGGTGCGTTGGTCGGTAGAGTTGCAGTTACCGCTGATGATTCATTGTCGTAAGGCGCAGAACGAGATGGTCACTATATTAAAAAGGTATAAGGATAATCTGCCTGGTGGCGTGTTTCATTGTTTTACTGGCAATGCTATCGAAGCGCAGGAGTTGTTGCAGTTTGACCGCTTTGTGTTGGGTATTGGCGGTGTGCTGACGTTCAAGAAATCCAAACTGCCTGAGACGTTGGCCGAGGTTGTGCCATTAGACCGTATCGTCCTTGAGACCGATGCACCCTATATGGCTCCTGTTCCCATGAGAGGACAGCGCAACGAACCTGCCTTTGTGGCCCATGTGATGAGGAAACTTGCGGAGGTCTATGGCGTCAGCGATGAAACGGTGGATGAAGTGACTACCGCTAACGTGGCCCGTATCTTCCCGTCGATAGTTAACAAATCATAATGTTCGATGGTCAATGTTCATTGTTCGATAAATAATTAGTACCTTTGCAGCCGCAAATTTAATGGAGAGGTGCTCGAGTGGTTGAAGAGGCACGCCTGGAAAGCGTGTAGCCGGCAAAACTGGCTCGCAGGTTCGAATCCTGTT